>CAJXQE010000004.1 GCA_913058215.1 uncultured Verrucomicrobiales bacterium | reverse complement strand
ATAAGAGACAGCTCCAGGGCAACTCAGCAAATGCGGCCGGAATGAATGCTTTGCACGGGGAGGCAAAAGCTAAGCGGGTCATTTACCTATTCCAGTCGGGGGGACCCTCGCAAATGGATCTGTTCGACTACAAACCCCGCCTCAATGAGGAACAGGGAAAGGAACTGCCGGATTCTGTTCGCAAAGGACAGCGCCTCACCGGGATGTCAGGAAATCAGGCCAGCCTCCCTCTCGTTGGCTCCCCCTTCAAGTTTGCTCAACACGGAGAGAGCGGCGCATGGCTCAGCGATCAACTTCCTCACACCGCCAAAATCGCAGATGATCTCTGCTTCGTGAAATCAATGTACACCGAAGCGATCAATCACGGTCCCGGTGTCACTTTCATGCAAAGCGGATCCCAAATCGCGGGTCGTCCCAGCATGGGTTCGTGGCTTTCTTACGGACTTGGCTCGATGAACGAGAACCTGCCTTCGTTTGTTGTGCTCGTCACAAAAGACAAAGGCGGCCAACCTCTGGTAAGTCGTCTCTGGGGAAGCGGATTTCTTCCGGGCAAAAATGACGGTGTCCGGTTTCGCGCTGATAAGGATGCGGTACTTTATCTCAACAATCCGCAAGGCCAGAGCAGCAAAAGCCGGCGAATGGTTCTGGACAGGCTGAAGGACCTGCACCAGATCGAACTCGACAAGACCGGCGACACAGCTCTCGAGACAAAAATCGCACAGTATGAAATGGGCTTTCGCATGCAAACTTCGATTCCGGAAGTTACTGACATCGCGAGCGAATCGGAAGCGACATTTAAACTTTACGGCGAAGACGCCCGCAAGCCTGGAACCTTTGCTGCAAACTGCCTCATGGCCAGGCGCCTTGCCGAACGCGGGGTGCAGTTCATTCAACTTTATCACCCCGGATGGGATCATCACGGTGGAATTCCGAGCGGCATTAAGCGCCAGACCAAGGAGACGGATCAGGCCTCTGCAGCCCTGATCACTGACTTAAAACAGCGAGGCTTGCTGGAAGATACTCTGGTGATCTGGGGCGGGGAATTTGGTCGAACCAATTACTGCCAGGGAAAATTCAACGCGAGCAACTTCGGACGGGATCACCATCCCCGATGCTTCACCACCTATTTCGCCGGCGGCGGAGTTAAATCAGGTTACTCACACGGGGAAACCGACGACTATGGCTACAATGTCGCCAATGATGGAGTCCACGTGCACGACTTTCATGCGACCATCCTTCACCTTCTGGGAGTCGATCATGAAAGGCTCACCTATCGGTATCAAGGACGACACTTCCGCCTAACAGATGTACACGGCCATGTCGTGAAACAAATCGTGGCCTGACAGTTTTCTATTTTTCGATCACCGGCTTGAAAGTATCGAAGAATTCCTTTTCGGCATCCAGCGTCCCGATCAGGACGAGTTTCCCGTCGCCCGCTAGAAGTGTGTCAGGATGAGGATTAATAGCCCTTTCCCCATTTCGGCTTTCAACTGCAATAATTGAACAGCCGGTGGTGGAACGGACAGCGGATCCAGCTACCGTTTTTCCCGCCAGGGACGGGGGGACGTCCACCGGGAAGATATTTACTCCTTCTGCGAGGAGAACTGTATCTCTTCCACGGAGGACATTGAAGATGGTGTTGGCGCCCATCGAAGCATAGGACAAAACCAAATCAGAACCGGCGCGGTGCAATCTCTCCGCGCTCATTTTAGCAGTACAACGGCTGATGATTTGCATGGAGTGGCGAAGCCGTCGATAGAAAATCGTCAGAAAAATATTGATGTCATCATCGTGCGTCGTGATGACCACGGAAGTGGCTTCCTGCATTCCGGCTTCTACGAGAACTTCAAAATCAGAAGCATCGCCAATCACTTTGTGCTTAATATTTTTCACACGCTCAGGAAGTTTCTCAATCAGGGTCCACTCGACTCCGGCTTCCGTTAGAGTCGCAGAAGTGACTCTGCCAACCCGTCCCCCACCCACGATCACCACACGTGTATCACCGCTGTTTTGCTGACCATACACTTCATTATATTTTTCCACCTGGGCTCTGGTTCCCGCGAGAACCAGCATGGTATGCTCGGAAATTACAGACGCGGGATCTGAAGGTTCGAATTGCCCTCGAACCCAAAGCCCTACCACTGTCACACCCGTCTCCGTCCGCAAATTACTCTCACCCAGGGTCCTCCCGAGAAGGGTCGTTCTGGCAGGACTCGCCTCAGCAAGAATCAGGCCTTCCATTTCTCCGATGATATGAGCAGCGGCATCATTCCCGATCACCCTCCTTGCCAAAGCTTTTCCCATCATTTCCTCAAGTCGGAGAATATGAGTGACCCCGGCCAGTTCAAGGGCATCACGAACGCTGTCTTTCGTCGCTGATGCCACGATCGGAACGTTTTCACAAAGCTCCCGCACCGTGAAAGTCACGTTCGTATTCGCAATGTCGTCGAGAGTCGTAATGACCATGGCGGCCGTATCAATATTACAACGCCGGTATGTTTCAGGATCCACCCGGTCGCCTGTAACGGTTGGGACTCCCTGCGCCCGAAGTTCCAGGGCGTCATGAACCGTGGGGACCAGCACAAAATACTCGTATCCTGATTCCTCCAGCAACTGAACCAGCATTTTCCCTACCGGGCCATAACAGGTCAGAATCACATGTCGTTTCGTTTTGGGAGGCACATGCGTCGGAGCCTTGGCTGCTTCCTGAGCCGCCATCCACGGAGCATAGAAAAACTCGATGAAAGTGAAGGGTAACAAAACAAGAAGAAACAGAACTCCCGTCACCAGAACGATCACGGAGAAGGCCCGCCCGGCATCGCTTTCAAAAGTAATGTCCCCGAAGCCGAGAGTCGACATCACCGTCAGAGTCCAGTAAAAGCCAGTTATCCAGCTGTGATGCTGCCCCTCCCGCTCCATCAGAACGTGGAAGACAATGCTGAATCCGGTCACCAATAAGATCAATACAATCACGAGCTTCAGGAGAGCAATCAAGTTGTAGCGACTCGTTTGCATTCCCGTGAGGGTAGTGATAATGGCGACGATGGACTTCATAGGAATCGGGGAACGTTAAGGCTGTTCCGAATATCATCATCTCAATTTTTCGCTCTCTGATCACGCAAACTGAATGACTTGTGAATCAGAAAAATCACGTGAAAGTCAATTCATGAACCGTCTAATCCTTCTCTTTTTTCTCACCTTCTCAATTCTTTCCGTCTCTAATGCACAACAAAAGAAATGGACCCCGCCTCCGGTCTACGAGATCATCGAATTGATCAAAACTGACAAGGCTGCTGCAGCGAAAAAAGTTCGCAGCAGTTGGGGGAAAACCGGACTCACCAGCGGAAAGCTGAAGTGGATTGAAAAGACCGCCGTAATCCTCGGGGTCACCTCAAAAGAGGCCGTCATAGTGATGAAAAAGGACGGAAGTAAGATCGGTGAAATGATTCAACTTGATGAGGATGGACTTCACGTTTTCGCACGGGAAATGGGGAACCATCAGGATTTCGACTACCAGCTCAAAACGACATCAGGAAAGACAATCGGCGGCGGTAATATCAAGATCGAACATTATGATTACCCTCCTGAGTCAGAACGACACGACGGGGTTCCCCAGGGTAAGCTCTTACCCCATGTGTGGAAGGATTCGAAGATCTTCCCGGGAACAGTCCGCGATTTTCTGGTCTACATCCCTGAACAATACGACGGCTCAGAACCTGCGGCCCTGATGGTTTTTCAGGACGGACTTCGACACGCCGATGTCAATGCATCGGGCGGCCTTCGAGCTCCAACCGTCTATGACAACCTGATTGCTTCCGGCGACATGCCGGTCACCATTGGTATTTTTATCAATCCCGGTTCTCTGACCACTCAGAAACCCGGTGATAAGCCACGCAATCGCAGCTTTGAATATGATTCACTTGGCGATTCCTACGTTCGATTTCTGGAGGTGGAAATCATTCCTTTTGTCACGAAAGAACACGACTTAAACATTTCAAGCGATCCGAAAATGCGGGCCATCGCAGGCGGATCGAGTGGTTGTGCCTGTGCTTGGACCGCGGCGTGGGAACGGCCGGACCAGTTCGGGAAAGTTCTCGGTTGGGTTGGAACATTCACCGACATTCGGGGAGCGCATGTCTACCCTTCACTCGTTCGAAAGACGGAAACAAAACCGATCCGTGCTGCGCTGCTGGGAGAGAACAACGACATCGACAACAAATATGGAAGCTGGCCTCTCGCCAACAGGCAGATGGATGCGGCTCTGAAATTTTCCAGCTACGACTATCAATACTGGTGGGGAAACGGTTTTCACGGAAGCCGGCATGCAGCCGTGATGCTCCCGGAAATGCTGAAGTGGCTCTGGTCTGAATAAGAATATCGACGGCTATTTTCGCCGATATTGAATTTCGAGAACCTTTTCGCCACCTTCTGAAGTAACTGTGTAGAGCAATTCGTCTGCACTGATTTTTTCGAGTGCGGAGGAAAAAGACACTTCCCTTTGCTCAAGGGCATCGCTTGTTTTTCCAGAAAACCTCAAAACACTTCCCCCTTCTTCAGCCACCCCCTTCGACCGGGTGAGTCCACTGTTCATCGTGTCGACCCAAACACCGACAAAGTGCCCCAGGACATTATCATACCCGATAGTGCCATGACCTTCGAAATTGCCCGCAATCCCTTTCCCGTCCACCTTTTGCTCCATGAACCGTTTTCCCAATATCCAGCGAAACGTCGCCGTCCCGCTTGCCGATTCCGGATTGCTTCC
Source organism: uncultured Verrucomicrobiales bacterium (assembly GCA_913058215.1). Classification (GTDB taxonomy): domain Bacteria; phylum Verrucomicrobiota; class Verrucomicrobiia; order Verrucomicrobiales; family DEV007; genus Arctic95D-9. The sequence goes on along the minus strand of CAJXQE010000004.1, from coordinate 60,278 downwards.
GGGACGAAGTTGATACTGAATCCGAATTTTCCAGTCGCCTTCGAGGAAATCGAGTTTCGCGTGATTCACCCCCGGCTTTGAAGCCTGACGAATTGTCTTCAAGGCTTGTTGGGAATATACGGAGCTGGCGAATGCCAGACAGAACAAGAAGAATAGGAACCGGACCATGAAAGAACTGTAAAGATCTGATTGCCTCGATTGCAACTATTCCTGTATCAGAAGGTGCGCCATGATTCCCCCATCGACAATTCAATGATGACCGCCTATGCAAAGTGGCTGGTTCGTCATCCTCTTACAGGATGGTTGATCTTCTTGCTACTCACTGGGTGCGCTCTCTGGGGAGCTTCCCGGCTTCAGTTCGATGACGATTTACGGACAGCATTTGAGTCCGAAGAGAATCATCATTTTTCACTTCCCGAGAACGCCTACATCATCCTCGTCGAGGCCGACAGCCTTTTCTCCAACCGCAACATCACCGCCCTGCGCGAATTCGATTTCTCCCTCCGGGAAGTTGAAGAAGTATCCCGGGTTGTCTCCATTTTCGATGCCCGTTCGCTTACCGCCGAAGACGACTATTACCCACCCCTGATGCCATCTGACGATGCGAGTCCCCCGGCTCTCGAAAAAGCAAAGACAGAAGCGCAAAGGCATCCCGCAATCGCATCTGTCCTCATAAACGAAAAGGCGAACACTCTACTGTTTTTTGCGGACCCGGTTCCCGAAGCAAATCAGGTGGATGAACTTCTACCCGTTCAGGCTTCGATCGAAGAAGCAGTCGAACGACTAATTTCAGATGGGGACGGGATTTCCGCAAGAGTTGCAGGAGTGCCGGCACTTCGAGTGGAGATTATAGAGATGACCCGAAAGGAGCAGATCTTCTTCACCTTCGGCTGCTCCCTGATTGGACTTCTCGTCGCCCTGATCATGTTTCGAAATTTCCGGGCTGTTGTTATCTGTCTCCCCGTCCCCCTCATTTCATCGCTCTGGATCATGGGCGCAATGGGGCTGGTTGGGGAACCGGTTAATGCGATGAACAACATGGTCAATGTCATCGTGATGATTGTTGCACTTACCGACACCGTCCATCTGGTCCTGTCGATTCGACGAAATTCCCGCAAGGACCGCCCGGTCTCGGAAGCCATCATCATTGCAATCGGCAAAGTCGGCGGGGCCTGCTTCCTTACTTCTTTTACCACCGCCATCGCATTTTCATCACTGATATTCTCCAGTAACTGGGTCATTGCAAAGTTCGGATTGGTCTGCGCCGCAGGCACAATGTTAGTGTTTATCACGGTATTGTTGTTGGTCCCACTCTCCGCCCTGATCGTCGCCCACAAGAATTTTGGATTCGATGTAACGGGTCGCGACCCGGCCCAATTGAAAATCTTTGAGCAGTCTGCAAACTGGGCCCTCGGTCGGAGGAAGCGTGTAATTTTGACCGGTTTCGCCCTGTGCGCCATCAGCATCCTGATCTGTTTCACCGTGGAGTCGGACTATCGTTACCGGGAGAATCTCGATCGTGATACCATTCTTTTTCAAACCGTCGAACTGATCGATAAAGAATTCGGAGGCTCCCAACCACTTTACCTTCTCGCCAGTTGGAAGACTTCCGAGCCAGTTGGCCTGGAGGAGGTTCTCGCCGAAATTGAATCTGTCTTTTCTGACTCAAAGTTTACCGGCAAACCTTTCTCCATTCTAAACCTGATAGAATCTACCCGAACGGATAGCGTCGCCGAATTTAGAGCGGCATTTCCTGATGCTGACCTTTCCACTTTCATTAATTTCGAAACGAAAGAGGCAATTGTGTCCGTCCCGCTTCGCGACGCCGGTTCGCGAAAACTGGAACCCTACCTGAAGGAAATCTCCGGGAAGCTGGAGCAGATCGAAAGAAAGCATGAGGGTTTCGGCATCAAGTTCACCGGTCTGACAGAGGCATCGATCCGTTCCAGTCGCATCATGATTCAGGAATTGATTGGCAGTCTCTTCGCCGCAGCTGCCGCAATTTTCCTGATCATTTCCATTGGCTTTCGATCCTGGAGGATAGGACTGATCAGCATCATACCCAACCTCCTCCCGATGAGCTTGACCGGAAGCTTTCTTGCCTTGTCAGGACTTCCCTTTCAATACATCAGCACACTGGCCCTGACCATTTGTCTGGGCGTTTCGGTGGATGATACGATTCACTTTCTATCTCGTTACCAACAAGAGCGGAAATCCGGGTTTGCTCCGCTGAAAGCCATTCATGCATCCGTGAGGGCAGTTGGCTCCGCCCTCGTTACTTCAACCATTGTTCTGGTCTCAGGAATGGCCCTCCTCCAAATCAGCGGCTTCCCCACACTCCGCCTCTTCAGTTGGCTTTGTATCGCGACTCTGGCAGTAGCTTTGCTCTCCGACCTGATTCTTCTTCCAGCAATGATGGCCTTCTTTTCACGCAAAGAGGGAGAACCGAAGTCTTGAGCTTTAGGTTGATCCAGTGAGATTGAACCGATGCGGATACCCTTCGTTCAGCTCCCTTTCATTTTTCTCCTCCTTTTGGCCTCCCAGGTGAGAGCGGTAGATTTTGAAAAGCAGATTCAACCTGTCCTCGAAGCCAAGTGTTTGAGTTGTCACAACCCGAACCTTCGGAAGGGTAAACTGTCTTTATCAACCCTTTCGGAAATTCGCGATGCAGATGAGGGACTCTTGATTTCAGGGAATCATCGCGACAGCCTTCTACATCAAGTCACCATCCCTCTCGAACCCGGAGAAAAACCCGAGATGCCAAAGAAGGGGGAGGCGCTTACAGAAGCGGAAGCAAAGCTACTGGCAGAGTGGATTGATGAAGGTGCCAATTGGCCGGAAGGAATCGTTTTAAGAGAAGCCTCAAAGGCAGACGCTTCCTGGTGGGCTTTCCAAGCTCTCAGGAAATTTGATGCAAAAGATTCGATCGACGGGTTCATCGATGAAAAATTATCCGAAAAAGGACTTTCCCGAAACGATCCGGCCTCCGCCCGGGAGTTGATTCGAAGAGTCACCTATGACCTCCACGGACTTCCTCCGTCTCCAGAAGAAGCAAAGCGCTTTGAGGAATCCACTCAATCTGATTTCGAGGCGGCATACACGGCTTTGATTAATCGTCTTCTCGCCTCTCCCCGCTACGGAGAGCGATGGGGACGGCACTGGCTGGACGTTGTTCGTTTCGGGGAAAGCAAGGGTTATGAGCGAAATGTGATTCTGGACAACATCTGGCCGTTTCGAGATTACGTGATTCGTTCACTCAACGAAGACAAGCCTTTCGATCAACTCATTACCGAGCACCTGGCCGGCGATGTGGTCGGGAAAGGAAACCCTGACATTGAAGTGGGAACAGTATTCCTTGTTGCCGGACCTTACGATGATGTCGGTAACAAAGATGCCAAGGCCGCTGCAATCATTCGGGCGAACACTCTCGACGGAATGATTACCGCCACTGGGTCCGCTTTCATGGGGCTGACAGTGAACTGTGCCAAATGCCACGACCACAAATTTGACCCCATCGAACAGAAAGATTACTACCGGCTACGGGCAGCCTTTGAAGGGGTCAAACAGGGAGAGAGGGTAATGGCAAAGGCGGAGGACCGGAAAGCCCACGCAGAGTTAATAAAACCATTGAATGACGAAAAAGGAAAACTAAACAAGGCGATCAAAGAACTGGAAAATGCAGCCGCAAAGCGAGTCGCAGAATCACCGAGTATCCTCCCTGAAGTCACCCGGTCAAAAATGGACCGGACCGGAACAACAGATGAGTTCCCATCCGTTCTCGCCAAAGCGATTCGCCTTACGCCCTACTCCAACGACTCGAATCCAAACGCGAATTCAGTTCGCATCGATGAATTTGAAGTGTGGACTGACGAAACGGAGAGTCGGAATGTCGCCCTTTCTTCAAATGGAGGGACCGCAGAGGCCCAGGGACGCAAAGTGGAAGATTCTGCAGAAAATGCCGCCAATGCCTACGGTCCCGTTTTGGTCAATGATGGAGAATTTGGGAAGCGCTGGATCTCATCGGGAAACCCGACCTTGACGATTCACTTTTCGAAACCGGAGAAGATTAACCGGGTCGTCTATTCCAGCGACCGCCCGGCAGAACTTCCCACTCTTCCGAAAATGGTGTTTGTGGGCGAGTACAAGTTAGAGGTCAGCACGGATAGCGAAAACTGGAAAATTGTTTCTGAATCCTGGAATCGCCCGCCGCTCAACAAACTTTTCCTCCGGTCGCGTCAATTGAGATTCGGCGCTTCGAAAGAAGAGAAATCAAAATTGGCTTCTCTGAAAAAAGAACTCTCCACAGTCGAAGCAAAACTGGGTGCCATTAAACCATTGCCTACTGTCTGGGCGGGGAATTTCGTGCAGCCCGAAAAGCCCACTCATCTCGCCGTCGGAGGAGATCCAAACAAGCCCGCTGACGAAGTCGTCCCGGCAAGCTTTGCCAAACTTCCCAAAGAAGTCCCCGCCTATGCCCTCACATCAAAAACCCCTGAGGCGGAACGTCGTCATGAATTGGCAAAGTGGATCTGCCATCCTGACAATCCGCTCACCTTGCGCGTTCTTGCCAACCGGGTGTGGCATTATCACTTCGGAACAGGGATCGTAAACACTCCTTCGGATTTCGGATACATGGGAGGGAAACCCAGTCATCCCGAACTTCTCGACTTTCTCGCATCACGTCTTAAAAAGCACTCCTGGAAGTGGAAGCCACTCCATCGTGAGATCTTACTTTCGAAAACCTATCGGCAGTCCGCTGACTACCGGAAGGAAGCGGCATCGATAGATGCCGACTCTCGATTACTCTGGAGAGTTCCTCCACGCCGACTCTCCGCTGAGGAAATCAGGGATTCCATCCTGACCATTGCCGGAAAATTGAATCTTAATGCTGCAGGCGGCCCGGGGTTTCGGCTCTACAAATTTACTCAGGACAATGTCTGCACCTACTTTCCACTCGACCACCACGGACCGGAAACCTGGCGTCGCGCCGTGTATCATCAGAATCCACGCGCCGCGACGATGGATCTGCTTACGGATTTTGATTGCCCGGATCCGGCTTTGGCCACTCCCCGCCGGGCTACGACTACGACCCCTCTACAGGCTCTGACTTTAATGAATCATTCGTTCACGACCGAGATGGCAGGGTTTTTCGCGGCACGCCTCGAACAGGATGCGGAAGACATAGCGGGCCGGGTGAATTCAGCCTTTCAACTGGCTTTCGGACGTCCGCCGACAGAGCATGAAAGAGAAGCGGCCGTCAAAGTAGTTCGAGACTTCGGACTCCCCGCACTGACCCGCACTCTTCTCAACAGCAACGAGCTCATCTACGTAAACTGATGACGGACCTTCTCCAGAATACACGCCGACATTTTCTCAGCACCATGCCCGGTGCAATGGCGGGACTGGGTTTGACCGACCTTTTGAGCCGTGAACTCTTTTCCGCTCCTGCAGGCGGCCCTGTAGCGAAAGCCAAACGGGTACTCCAGATTTTCTGTCCCGGTGCAGCATCGCATATCGATCTCTGGGAACACAAACCGGAGCTTGAGAAAATGTCCGGGAATCCACTCCCGGGCGAGGAAGACTTTTCTTCGTTCCAGGGAAAAAACGGGAACCTGATGAAGTCCCCCTGGCCGTTTAAAGAGGCTGGCCAATCCGGGAAAATGTTTTCCACAAATCTTCCCAACATGGCAAGACATGTCGACGACATGGCCTTCTGTCATTCCATGTGGTCAAAGTCGAATACTCACGGGCCGGGATGTATTTTTATGAACACAGGCTTCGCTGACGAGGGGTTCCCTTCGGCAGGTGCGTGGACGAGCTATGCTCTCGGCAGCCTCACCGATGATCTTCCTGCCTACGTTGCGATCACAGATTTAAGAGGCGAGCCACCCAACGGAAAAGCGAACTGGTCCAACGGGTTTCTTCCCGCACAACATCAGGCGATCCTGATGAATGCGCAGAAACCGATCCGGAATTTGAAACTTCCCCGTAACATCAGTCCGAAGGAGGAAGGTGCATCCCGGGATTTACTGCGCTTGCTCAACGAAAAGCATCTCGAGAAAAATCCAGGCTTGAGCGAACTGCAGGCAAGGATGCATGCTTACGAGTTGGCAGCGAAGATGCAACTTAGCGCTCCGGAAGTTTCCGACCTCAGTTCAGAGTCCTCTTCGACGCGCAAAGCATACGGGATGGATGACCCAAATCATCTCAAAGCAGGCTATGCGAATAACTGTGTTCTGGCCCGTCGCCTTCTTGAACGCGGAGTTCGGTTTGTAAACCTTTACTGCGCCTCAAGAGCTTCGGGCGTGGACGGCTTGCTGAACTGGGACGCCCATAAAACCCTTAAAGGCGACTACGAAAGGCATTGTCCAATATTCGATCAACCAACCGCTGCTCTACTTTCAGATCTAAAACAGCGGGGAATGCTCGAAGACACCCTGGTCCTTTGGTCGACAGAGTTCGGAAGAATGCCTACACACCAGGCGGGAACTGTCGGAAGAGATCACAACCCCGATGCGTTTACCTGTTGGATGATGGGAGCGGGAGTCAAAGGCGGCGTTAGCTATGGTGCGACCGATCCATTTGGAAGGCGGGCTGAAGTGAACAAGACATCAGTCTGGGACTTTTACGCAACCGTTCTTCACCTTCTCGGAATTGATCACCAGAAACTAAGCGCCTATCACAACGGAATCGACCGCCGATTGACTGATGTTCATGGTCACGTAATCAATCAGATTCTTGTGTAAGGAATAGAGCCGGACTAGTGTGCCTTTGGAAGTTTCTCAATCCGGAACTGTTGATTCAAACCATTCTCAAGAAATTGAAAGAGGGACCTTTCCTTCCTTTTGCTACTTCAACTCGCGAATTTTCAAGTTTCGATACCAACACGGATCTTTGTGATCCGTCAGCAGAATGTGTCCCCTTACCTTCTTTCCAAATCCGGGATATTTTTTGAATTTCGTTAGGGCAATCTGATTCATCACAAGCGGGTCGCCACACTCATACTCGAGCACTTTCTCGCCGTTGAGCCAATGTTCCACGTGATTTCCCTTCACTAGCAGTCGTGAGGAATTCCATTCCCCCATCGTTTTGTTTTTCTTGTTCGAACCAGGTGCCACCACCAGGTAGAAAGACGCATTGCCCGATTTGGGATCTTTAACAGTCTCGTCATCGATCATCTGATACTCGTGCCCAACGGGAGCCCCTCTTTCCTTCGTTATGAAATATTTGACCCCGTTATTTCCTTTCGCAGGAAGTTTCCATTCCCAGGCAAATTCAAAGTCCCCGTAGGTGTCAGCGGTCATGATATCCCCCGGCTTTTCTCCAGCCTGCTTGTGAAGAGTCCCGTCCTGAACAAGCCAACCCTTTTCAGGAAAGGTCTCCGACTTGTAACTTCTCCATCCCTCGATCTTCTTACCGTCGAAAAGAAGAACCCAGCCCTCAGCCTTTTCTGCATCGGTCAGTTGATTCGCGTTTTCTGAAGCGTTAGAGAATGCCGAAGCAAAAAAGAAAGGGACAGCAGCGAGAAATCTGGAGGTCTGAAAGAATCGTTTCATCGTCTCAGTGTCCCGCCTAATCAGACTTCGTCAACTGGACCTGCAAAACGGTTTACATGATTTACGTCATTGCGAGCTTCGCCAGCTTAGCTCTACACTCGATTCATGTTGCGCAGACTTTACCTGACCTCGCTTTTGCTTCTCTTCTCATTTGTCCCCCCGGCATCTACTTTCGCCGCCCCTAACATCCTGTTGATCACTTGTGACAATCTCGGGTACGGGGATTTGAAGATCTACAACCCGGATAGTGAAATTCAAACCCCGCGGATTAATCGACTGGCTTCTCAGGGAGCAAGGCTCACTTCTTTTTATACAGCCTCCCCCACGTGTACGGTTTCACGGGCATGCCTTCTCACAGGGCGAATCCCCCAACGACACGGCCTCGTCAATCAACTCGGGGGAGTCAAAGGCAATTACGGAGTTGGGTTGTCACAAAAGGAAATCCTGATCCCGGCGATACTGAAAAACGCAGCAAAGCCTTACGCCACTGCCTGCTTCGGTAAATGGAATATCGGTTTTGCTCCGGGCTCCCGGCCCACAGAACGGGGATTCGATGAATTCCTCGGTCACGCCTCCGGAAACGCAGATCACTATCATCACAATTATCGGGAGAAACACGACCTCTACCGGGGCACCGAGGAGCTTCATCGCGAAGGAGAATACATAACCGACATTTTTGCGGATGCTGCCATCGACTTCATTGATCGGAAAAGTCAGGGGGATAATCCCTGGTTTATCTACCTCCCCTTTAATGCCCCTCATTTCCCTACCAAGAGCAATAAGAAACCGGGCCAGCCCAATATTTATCAAGCGCCGGACGATGCCTTCGAAGCCATCGGTTTGAAGCCTGACGAAACGGATCCCCGTAAAAGATATGGTGCCGTCGTCTATGCACTCGACCAGGCCATCGGGAAAGTTCTCGATTCCCTGGAGGACGCTGGCGTTTCGGAAGAGACCTTTGTCTTCTTCATGTCAGATAACGGGGCTTTTCGGCTGAACAGAGAAGGTCTTGATGTAGGGATCAACACACCCCTTCGCAGCGGAGGAGTGACTTGTTGGGAAGGCGGACTCCGTGTACCCGCGATTGCCCGTTGGCCGGGGAACATTAAGCCGGGGTCAGTGATTGACGAACCTTTCTGGTCTCCTGATCTCTTGATTGCATCTGCAAAATTGGCAGATGCCCCCATCCCCGAAGACCGGGCCTACGACGGTCGCGACCCACTCCCCCTGCTGACGAAGGGCTCAGAATCTGCTCACACCGGTTTCTATTTCGAGTTTCGGAATCACGCGGCTTACCGGAAAGGTGACTGGAAAATTGTCAGGGAATCCCCGAAGAAGCCCTGGATGCTTTTTAATTTGATGACGGACCTGTCGGAATCAAAGGATCTTGCCGGGGATTCAGAAAAAGACAAGGAGCTCGCTTCAGAATTCGATGCAACGCAGAAGGAAATGCGGGAAGATGAGGACGGGCTGGCCGAATGGATATGGCATAAGGATTCTGAAAACGAAGATGCTGAAAATGTCTTTCAAATTAAGCACACCCTCGAAGAGCCCATTTCAGAATCCTCGGTCAATCTCAAAGTTGTCACCGACTTTGCCTCAGCTGTAATCATGATCGATGACAAAGAAATCGCATCCGTCGACCCGTATGATCCGCCATTGAGTATTCCTCTCCAGGATTCCGGAGTTTTGACCATCATTTGTCGCGGTGTCGAGGGCCCTTCAGCCATCGCAGCGACTCTTCAAGTCACCCAGAAGAGCGGAAAAACGAAACGATTCCTGACGGGCCTGGAATCCGAATTTGAGTGTTCTCCGTTCATCTCAAAGGGAAGAATCACTGAAGAGAGATGGGCGGGAAACCAGCTCGAAGACATCAGCCCGTTCTCTGAATACAACCAATGGAAAGAAGCATCGGGAACAGACCCCAAAGATGAAATAATTTCCCAACTCACATCGATTCCATCCGGTTTCAAAGTCGAATGCCTGCGGATCGCCCGGGATGACGAAGACTCGTGGGTTAACCTTGAGATCGACAATCAAAACAGAATTTTTCTCGCCAAAGAACAAAAGGGAATTCTTCGGATGAGCTTGAACGAAGAAACACTGGAGGTAGATAAGGTCGAAGTGGTGAATGAAGAACTGGAGGAATGCCGCGGACTTCTCTGGAAAGACGGAACCCTTTTCGCGAATGCCAATGATTCGAAAGCACTTTACAGCCTTCGAGATACCACAGGCGACGATGCATTCGATGAAGTAACTCTCTTGCAATCAACCGAAGGCGGAGCAGGCCATGGACGTAATGATCTTGCTCAGGGCCCAAATGGAAACTTGTTCCTCATCCACGGGGATTCAATTCAAGTGAATAAGGAAACGCATCGACGAACCACCCCGGAAGCCGGGGCGCCTCAGGAACTGGGGCATTGGATTCGAGCAAACCAAGGTGGTAAAGAATGGCAGGTTTTGGCGCGTGGCCTTCGAAATCCCTACGGGATTGCTTTCAACGAAGAGGGGGAATGCTTCACCTATGATGCCGACAATGAGGGGGATATCGGACTGCCCTTTTATCGACCAACACGAGTGAATCATCTCGTCTCCGGAGCAAATTATGGCTGGCATCAGGAAGAGGAGAACGCACGAAACATGACCGTCTACGCTCCTGATTCCTGGCCCACGACCTATGATGTGGGAAGAGGATCTCCGACCGCCGTCAAATTTGGGACAGAAAGCAATTTTCCCGGAAAATACCGAAATGCTCTTTTCGCCCTCGACTGGGCCTATGGGAGAATTGTCGCAGTCCACATGACTCCGCGGGGAGCGAGCTATCAGGCAAGCGGTGAAACGTTTCTTGCCGGACGACCGCTCAATGTCACTGACCTGGATTTTGCGGCTGACGGTTCGATGCTCTTTATCACTGGTGGACGTAAAACGAGATCCGCTCTCTATCGGGTGAGTTATACCGGAGAACCCGGGGCCGATTCAGAGGAATCAGACCAGTCCCGCCAACGCGAAAAGTTCTCAAGATCGGCCAGAGAAAAAAGAAGGGCTCTGGAGGTTTTCCATCGCCCTTCGAGCAATGCTCCCGAAAAGTCTGTCCTGCAGGAACTGGGAAACCCTGACCCCTGGATTCGAAATGCTGCCAGAGTCGCTCTCGAATTCTGCCCTGTCGAAACCTGGAGTGATTTTTCTCTTACGGAAGGCTCAAGCCCCGGACAATTAAACGCCTTACTCGCCCTTTCCCGAAAAGGAAACTCAGAAGAGCATCTGAAAATCCTTAAAAGACTCGCGGCTGGAAAATTCACAGGCAACGGGCCTGGCGAACAGCTTACCTTTCTCCGAATCTGCGAGACTTGTTTGAAAGGCTCCGCCGAGATCGACGCGGCCCTCAGCAAGAACTTGAATGAAATGGTCAGCTCACTGCTCCCCTCCACTTCGGAACCAGTGAACAAAGAAGCGTGCCGTTCACTCGTGCTTCTCAACTCGGAGGCAGCAATCGAGAGTTGTCTGGAACGATTCGCCCTGACGGACAACCAACTCGATGCACTTCACTATCTGGAGATTCTCGCAGGAATGAAAGATCATTGGACAGCTTCACAGCGCAGCCTCTACTTTAAACACCTTGGCTATGCCAAATACTTCTCCCGGGGAGATCGGTTCATGGCTCCGTTTTTTGAAAGAGTGGAGAAAGATGCGTTATCCCATGTCCTGGACGACGGCGAGCGGGAAGCGATGGCAGATCTTCTCGTGGAACACAAATTGAAGGAGCCAAAAGGAGTGCCGACGGCATCCAGACCATTCGTGAAAAACTGGACCCTGTCCGACTTTGAAGACGCTGAGCTCAATACCGGCGTCCCGGAAGAATCGATGGGGAAAGGACAAAACTTATTCACTGCGGCACTGTGCTCAAGTTGTCATGTGTGCGGAGATGTCGGCTTTCCATCCGGTCCCGACCTCACCAGAGTCAGCAGCCGGTTTTCAAGAAAGGATTTGTTAGAGTCGATTCTCAATCCCTCACAAGTGGTCGCCGAAGTTCACCGGAATCAGATCATTACAAAAAAGGACGGAACGATCGTCTCCGGTCGTATCATCCGGGATGATTTCCGAAAATCTCTTCTCTACCTTTCTCCCAATCCGTTTTCCCCGGGGGAAATGGTCGAGGTGAACAAGAATGAAATAGCTTCGAGCGAAGAATCGCCTGCGTCCCCAATGCCTCCCGGCCTGCTTAACACCCTCACAAAGCAGGAAATCCTTGCACTACTCGCGTGGCTGGAATCGGGAGGACGAAATTGATCACCCCGAAAAATCACCGGATGGCCACTTCCGCTTTTCTAACCAATTCGGGCTCATCGTCTTTGTATTGGTAGACGAACCCACATCTCAGAGTCTCAGCGATTTCTGTTTGCTCGCCAGTGGAGTCCCCTTCCGAGACTATAATTTTTTTCCGGATTTCAAGATCGACAATGGTCCCGGGTTCAAAAGAAAACTCTTCGAAGTAGCAACTGTCGAGCAGACGATCAAATGAATCCCGGAAAATATCCAACTGCCCAACAATGTGATCTTTGCTTTGGCGTTTCGAACTGGCGATAATTATTTCGAGACGCTCAATCTGATCCACCACTGACCTTCCCGCAGTCAAATCCCGATGCCGGTCATGCGGCGATCTGGACATCTCCACCGTTGGAACAATGGGCGCAGTCGGGCTGTCATCATCCTCTTCTTCGAAATCCTCTTCCTTTTCGCTTCGGGAAGCTCTCGATTTCTGGACAAAATACAGAAGTGCAGAAACCGCCGCCACAACAGCCATGCAGCCGACGGTAATAAAAATCCACGGGAATAAAGTGTCGGAACTTTCAGCCATACGTCTTGATAGAAGGAGTCATCAATTAGACTAACTAATCCCCCATTCATTCAAGAATATTGTTTCTACCCTGTCAGGTCAACGATTCAAGCCTCTTAAATCGCTCTGTCGAGTATTGACAGCACCCAAATACCACAAAGGCCCACCCTTGAAGACGAACGACATTTGGGGGACGACGTCTTCGACTGGATGAGCCTTTGTTTTATTTGTTGCGCAACGTTTCGGGGGAAACTCAATCGTTTGGGAATAACTTCAGAATCTGAAGTGCTACGCTGCATATCGATTGAGCCCCTATTAGGAACGATCGGTTACGCAGCATACCCATCTAATCGCTCGAAGTGTGCCAACCCTTCCTGAATATTCACAACACGCTTATAAACAACTACTTGAATACAATTTGGCATTGTGGATCACATCTCTCGATGCTGCATATTCTGAAAGATACTTTCAGGGAATTGAAAGAAACTTTCAATCTGCGTCAATCAAGCTGGATGCCCAACTCGTTCATCTTTTTCCGAAGCGTTACTCTCGAAATCCCAAGCCATTCAGTTGCTTTGCCGAGATGACCACCCGATTTCTGCAATGCTTTCCTAATCAATCGCGATTCGAGTTTCCCGACCAAAGCTCCGTGGACATTCCCTGTGGATGAATCAGCGGCAGCACTCAGCGCGTCTTCAATCCAATTGTCCACGTTCCGGTCCGATTCACTTATCGACTCTGAAGAAAAATCCGTACCGGAAATTGCCTCCTCCAGAAGCTCTTTCTGAATAGCGAATCCCCGGCTGTGCAAAACGACATATCTCAGCACATTCTGCAACTGCCTGATATTTCCCGGCCAGCCCTGCTCCTCCAGCCACGAAACTATTTTTGGCGAAAGCTGTGGCACCGATACCCCATACTCTTCCGCCGAAGATCTCACGAAACTGGTAGCCAGCAGACTGATATCCTCCCGCCTCTCCCTCAGGGACGGCAGAGAAATCTGCATGGCACTCAATCGAAAGAAAAGGTCTTCGCGAAAGGTTTCCTCCTGAATCATTTTCCGCAAATCTCGATGAGTCGCCGCAATGATTCTGACATCAGACTTCTTTTCCCGGGAAGCACCCAGTGCCTGAAATGTTCCTTCCTGCAGGACTCGCAAGAGCTTTACCTGAACAGGAAGAGGCATATCACCTATCTCATCCAGAAACAGCGTTCCTCCCTCAGCCTGTTCAAACCTCCCGATTCTGTTGGCATCGGCCCCGGTAAAAGCCCCTTTGATGTGCCCGAACAATTCACTCTCGAGAAGGTTTTCCGGAATCGCCCCACAATTAACGGCCACAAAGGGCCCATTCGACCTTGGGCTGTGCTGGTGAACCGCCTTTGCTACCAACTCTTTACCGGTTCCTGTTTCACCGAAAACGATGACCGTCGCTTCCGTTGGGGCTACGCGTCCGATTTCTTTGTAAACGCCCTGCATCGCCCGGCTGTTGCCAAGCATCTTTGGCTCCGGCGTTGAATCAGTTCTTCCGACAGAGGAAGTTGCTGTCCGGGAACGTCCTCGCTGTGAAGCACTCACTCCCTTTTCAACGACTTCAAGTAGATCGGAGATTTCAAACGGCTTCAAAAGATAATCAAAGGCTCCCAGCTTGGTAGCTTCGATTGCCAAATCGGTATTCCCATGAGCTGTCATGAGAATCACCGGACACTGTGGAATCTCTTCAACCAGCTTACCAATCAACTCAAGCCCCCCCATCCCCGGCATTCTAAAATCAGTTAGAACCAGATTGTAATCTCCCTCGATCGCTTCATCATATCCGGAGGCGCCATCTTTTCGCAGGCACACCGAGTAGCCTTCATCTCCCAGAATCATTTCGATGGTATCCCGGATACCCTCATCATCGTCGACTACGAGAATCTTCGCCCTCTCCCTTTCTGAACTCATGATGCCACTGGTAAATTTAAGATAACTGCGGCACCACCGCCCTTTTCATTCTCCGCCAGAATGGTGCCACCAAACATTTCCACTGCGAGTTTGGAAAAGTAGAGACCAAGACCTGAGCTTCCGGTATTCGAAGATCCCTGGTTGAAAGCCTTGAATGGATCGCCTGCCTCTTCTTCGAATCCACTCCCTTGATCAGAAACCCGGCAGCGAACAAACCCTCCATTCCGTCCAACGGAAATCCCAACACTTCCCCGCTCAGGACTGTGCCGGAGGGCATTCCCTACAATATTCACAAGGACCCTCTTTACATAGACTGGATCCGCCTTCACCCGTGTCACTCCCGGATCGGAAACCTCCAGTGAAAGACTCACCGCGCGGCTTTCTGCCGCAGACTCCATTTCGTCCGCAATTTCTCCCGCCAAAACCACGAGATCAGGAGCCTCATCCCACTTCATCTCCCTCGCCTCATTTGCCTCCGCTCCAAAAACTTCGGAAATGGATTGGATCAATTGCTTCTGTCGATTTACCTGATTGATGGCCCGCTCCACTGCCGCCCGAAGTGATCGCTCATCCCCGGACTCCAGTTTCTTTTCAATGTGCTGGAGATTCATCAATAAAACGGCTGCTGGATTCGCGAGGTCGTGCATCACACATTCCAAAAGCACCTTTTTCAATTCCAGTTCCTTTTGAAGTCGCTCCCGGTTCAGTTCGTGAATATGGCTGCTGTGTAAAATCTGTTGCTCAAAATGGTGACGTTCGTCCGCGCATTCAACCATCAACAGAATTCGGGAGCCCTGCTTTACCGCGACTGCCTCAAAAAACCTCGATTGCTCCTCCCACAACCCTGACTTTTTTCTCTCTGATTCATCACTGTCTCGAACCAAATCAATAAATCCGGCGAGAAAAGGTGACTGCTTTCCGGGATCACTTGATTCCCCAAAGATGCTTGGATACCAATCTGGAAATCCATCTTCCGCATGAAAATGGATGCCATCATCCGAGCTCAGAATCGCTGCATCAATAAGCCGACGGACATTCGACTTTGGATCCTCGACTTCGCCACTCACCTCGACACCTCCACCATTTCTCTGGCCAAACTGAGAAATGTTTCCTCAACTTCATCCCCGGTCAAAGCACTGGTCAATCGGACAGGGTACCGCTCTTTTAATTCAGAAATTCGCTCCTCCGTGACTTCCCACTCCTCAGCCAGATCCACCTTGTTAATCAGAAAGCTGATCGACACTACGGGAAACAGTTTCAAAATACCCTCAGCTTCCTCTACTACATCATCGAGAGTAGACTTCCTGGTTCCGTCAGCGACAAAAAGAAATCCGGATGACCCGGCCAGATAAGCCTGCTGAACTTTCGCAAATTGATCGGAACCCGCTAAATCCCAAACCAACAAGAGGACTTCCCTGCCCTCAAGGGTGACGGTCTTCTGATCCACTTTTACTCCGAGAGTGGTGAGATACTCATCCGAAAAAACTCCCGAAACGAAACGACGAATAAGGCTGGTTTTCCCAACCGCGAATGAGCCAATCAGGCAAACCTTCTTTTTAAACTCCGGCATTCACTCCGAAACTAACTCGGGAATGATCTTCACGCCACTCCCGGCCTGATCTTCGTGCGTGGAAATTTCGACATCGAGACTATTGCGATCAACCCCGTTGAGAACCAGTCGGGTCATAATCGCCTCTGCCCTGGCCTTGATCTGGGTCCGGTTTGCATCCGACTTCGCACCTATCAATGGATAAGCAGTGACCTTAAACCGATACTCCCTTCCAAGGAGCGATCCTTCATTTCTCAATTCTTTGACGAGAGCGGCCAGTGATGAGACACCGGCGACCGCATCTTTGGGAAGGACCTCACCGGAGTCGTATAGGAGCGGGGATTTTTCGATCTTCGCGAGGAGCTCCTTGATATTCTCCTCGTTCGCATTCTTCAATTTGGAGGTGTCCATTTTTCCCAGTGATGGCAACTGCCGCGGAAGGTCCAGGATTTGTTGATACTCTGGATAGGGTGCCAGACCGAATACCGCCAGCTCTTCCCCTCTCAGATTTCACTTCACTTGCTCAAGATGCCCAAAGCGGCTCGCGATGACCTCACTGGCAAGTTTTCGCTGTTTTGCTGCCGCTTCTTCCAGCTTCTTCTGAAACTCTTTCTCCTGTCGAGCCAGTTCGAACTGAGCAGCCGCCAGCCCTGTTTGAATTCTCGAGATATCAGTCGTGCCGCGTTTAGCCGAAATGATCGGGTCGAGAGATTGAAAGGGCTCAAATTCAAAAGTGACATCCTCCTGGTAGACTTTAAAAATTTCACCAATCTCCGCAGGGGACGCCGCGAGAGGATCTCTCAATCCATGAATCTCGTCCCACGATTTGTGTGCCGTAACCTGGATACCCGGTTCTTTATCCAGAGCAGTTATAAACTCACTCCAGGCATAAGCTTTTGTGTATTTTAATGCGATCCATCCTCCCAAAACCGCTACGATCACGCCAAAGAGTAACCAGAACCTCCAGAGTCCGCCACCTCCTTCCTGAGAACCAGACTGATTCTCAATCAAGGCAGGGCGCATCAATTCCTTGCGGTCGTAGACATCGTCCTTTTCCGATTCGCTCTCCCCTTCGTCTTCTTTTGCATCACCAATCCAGGGATTCTTCCTTTGATGAATATTTTCGAGAACCTCGCGTAGTTTCTCGCGCAAGGCAGCCTGAGCGACACCCTCTACCACCGCAGCAAGAATCATATCAGGTCCCCCTTCGATTAGAACCTGATGATCCCCGTAGGAAAACCGGTTCAACTCATTCTCCTTGTCTGGATCCGTATGATCCGCGAATGAATCCCGAACAAAGCTGCGAATCGCAGTGAGCATTCCTGACATCAGATCAGCATTACCGTCATCATCTCCTCTCGAAACCTGATCGATCAAAATTCCGGACTCACGATCAATCAAAAGGATTCGCTCCACTTTGTAGTTTGCTGTTTTCAGCATCACATACTCAGCAAACGGCTTTCCTGCCATGCGCGCCTGAAAACGCCATTTTATCCGCTCCAACGAAGTCGTATTTCGAATTGTTTCGTTCAACTCCTCAGCAAGATTTCGAAACATTTCCGAAACATAATCGCGAATCGCCGGCCCCATTACGGGGAACAATGCCCGCGACATTCGGCTTTTGTCCTCGACCACGCTTCGGGTGATCGCAGCTTCCGTGCCCGGTTGAAGAGCCTCTGTTAATTCGTGAAATCCACTCTCATCGTCTGCGCTCAGCTCACGCAGGGCCATCGACAGATTTTTCTTGATCCTGTCCTTGTCCCCCTTTTCGTACTTTTTGATCCGCTTCCGGAGACGCTCAATTTCCTGCAACTCATCATCGAGCAACAAGGTCTTGATGGTCTCAAGCCTTTCTGTCTCGCTGGCGCTTGCTTTCATCGAGTCTAGTTTGCAAATCCGCAAGAAATGCGCGGAATAATTCAGGAAGCCCCTCTACTCTGAGCGGTCACGAAGAGATGCCGCCAGATTCTCGAGTTTTGTGGCAAGGCGATCACGTTTTACCGCATCCCGCTCGATATTGTCAGAACGCTCTCCAAGTTCCCGACGAACCTCTTCGAGTTGTTTCTCCACTGATTCTCTCAGGGCATCGACCTTCTCGTTTAGGGCACGCTCCAATCCGGCGAATCGCTCATCATATCCCACCATCTGCTCTCCAAAGAGTAGATCGCGAATTTTTCCGACACGGCTCTCTTCTTCGCGACCTGAGTCGAGATTCTGATGGGTGTCTTCTCCGTTTTGACTATCGTCATTCATGAGTCTGTGCTTATTAGTAATTACAGTGTTTCTAGTAATATCACTCTTTTTTGGATTTCTGCAAAGGTTGGATAGTTGATTCTGATCCCTATTTTCAGGACCTGAACCGCTTGAATTGATGCGAATTCGCACGGCCGGACCTCCAACTGGTCCGAATTCTCCCTTGGGGGAATGATCTCCCGATATAAAAATCCTGATAAGCATCAACAGTATACCTTACTCGTTTGTATGAAATTTACGACTTTGAAGCTATTCAATTGGACTCGCTCCATCGCTGAAAGGAATTTTTAGAACAGGCGTCTAAAGGTGCATGAGTGAAACAACCACTAGTAAAATCAAAACCTTAACGACCTCGACGTTTGATTCAGAGATTGGAAATGGCGACACCTATCTCGTCGATTTCTGGGCCCCCTGGTGCGGACCGTGCATGCAACAACTTCCGATTTTGGAACAGTTTGCCGACAGTGAGCCCAAGGGAGTCACTGTTGCGAAGGTGAACATCACGGACGAACCCGGGATTGCGGAAAAACTGGGTATCAGATCGATTCCTACAATGATCGTGTTCCGCGATGGTGAAGAAGTTCTCCGTCACACCGGACTCGCTGCCCCCGCCCAACTGGCGAAGCTTGTTGAATAGGGATACACTCGACGGTTCTGCTCTCTTAGTCTGCCGAATCACCGCTGTTCAGTCAGTTTGAATCACCAAAGCCTCCCACGGTCGCCATTCCAGATGGACTGAATTTCCATCTGGAAGCGATTTTCCCGTGCGGAGGTTTTTGATGTTTGCCCGGGGCTTGGGAAATCGGATTTCCGCTTCAAAGGGCTCCCCGGTAACTCCGATCACCGCCCCGGCTGAAGTGATGCTCCCCTCCCGGACCGGATTCATGACAACGGCAAGCACTCGCTTCCCTTCATTTTTCCAATGGAGAACTTCAGCTGTCGGAATCCTGACTCCTGCCTGATAAACTTCAGCACGAGGGGTGAGGTCGGCTTTCGCGAGAATATCGCTCAGCAATTTCCTCCAGGCATCTCCTCCCGGTCCGTTCCTCCATTCGTTGTCGAAATATTCCAGCGGCGAAAGGTCGAGAAAGTGGACGTTCTTCCGACTTGAGCCATCGCTCTCGGTTTCGCCAACAAGGACGATCCCGTCGACACGCTTCGCTTTCTCATATTCCAGGCGCTGCAAATAGGGTTCCTTGTATTTCTCTCCGTTTAGCTCGCACAAAATATCACTTCCAAAGTATCCGCTAAGCGGTTTCCTCTCGATTCCAAAGAGTCGGTCTATAGTGGCAGTCGAGTTCCGACCATTTCCATTTTCATCCAACAGGCCCGTCCAATGATCTGCTACAAGGGTCCCACCGGCATCAACAAATCGCTGAATTGAATCGATCTCGTTATCAGATAAACAAAGAGCCCGGTTCAAAATCAGGACACGATAGCCGTTCTGAACCAAGTGATCCTCCGAAACCTGAGCAGACGAAACGACCTGATACTGATAACCGCAATCTTCGAGGAGCTTGAACCAGGCAACACGATTTTTGGCAGCGGACTGGCATCGATTATCCAGACTGGAAGAGCGATTCGGCCAGGTTCCACCATGTGGTATGACATCTGTCACCCAGGACGCTCGTACAGATGGCATCGAGTAATAAACCGCGATGGGATCGGAATCGAATGTGGCTTTCGTCGAAAGGAACGACTTCGATACAGGGCCTTGAACCTCCCGGCTTGTTGGAGCCAGCTCCTTCAAATGGGGAAGCAGTCCCTTTCCCTCTTGAAACCATGAGCCCGTTTTTCCTCCTGTGTCCGGCCAGGCGATCATCCCACGATTTCCGTGCACGAGATAGTACCAGAGAAACCAGCTGTCCTTCTTTTGATTCCCCGTGCTGAACCAGGTTTGCACAAACGGGCGCCTTTCCGGTCCATTCCAGAACGATCGAAGAATTTCATTGGTCCCTCCAATATCGTAGGACTCCATGAACTGCACCGAACGACATAGCTTTTCGTAGTCGAATCCACCAAAAGCTGAAGGGGTCTGTCCGCCAACAAATCCTGCCGGGGTCGTGGGATCGATCGAGTTGGAATAGCGGCTTAGTTCTCCAAGGACGGAAGCAAACTGACTGTCCATATAGGACCTCCAATCCATCCACTGTGCCAATTTCCAGTTCCGAAAGGGACCGCTGGAATGTGCTTTTCGAATTCCCTCGAAGGAGACCGGCCCGGCTTCTTCGAAATTTCCCAGGTTCGTTCCCCAGGACTGATTGAGACTTTGGATAGAAATGTATTTCCGCTCAAGCCACTTGCGAAAGAGGGCCACTGACTCCGGAGATGCGTCTACTTCTGCAGGGGAATTGAAAGAACCCAGGGAAATCTCATCATCAAATGAATACGCCACAACCGGCCCCTTTTTGGTCACTTCAATATTCTTTTCGATGTGTCCTTTCAACTCCGCCAGGATATCGCTTCGGGCGAGACTATTCGGTCGAGCCACCAGTTCACGCTTCTTCAAAACTTGATCGACGCCTGTTCTCTCAGTGAGGTGGAGAATTCCTTTGTCAGCAAGGTGATCCACGTAGTAGGGGAAATTATTCTCGGAAGCGAACTGAACCTTATCCCCCTGACCCGCCCCACGGTCGATATGAAAACCGTGAAAACCGGCCTCCTCATACAGCTTAACATCTCTCACTGCGCTGGTTTTGAACTGCCAGATCATGATGAGATAATTCTTCCAGAAATCTCCGGGAGGAATGGGTTCCACATCTATAATTGCAGGATCCGAACAGGTACTTTCCGACAAGGGAGCGCCTCCGGAAAAGGGCGGCAGTTCCGCTTTTGCCGGACAGACAGCAACAAACATCGCCAGGAGGATTGCCTTTTTTACTTTTCGCTTCATAGCGGTGCTCGTAGCTTGGTTGAAATGAATATTCTCAGACATTGGCTCCGGCTCATCTTGATCACCACGATCGTTTTTGTCACGCACAGGTCTCCCGGTGCTGAAACTAAAAATGCTATCGTCTTTTTAGTCGATGATCTTGGATGGACCGACCTGGGCTGTTTCGGGAGCGACTTTTACGAAACTCCGAACATCGACAAGCTGGCAACGGAGGGAGTGAAGTTCACCAGTGCCTATGCTGCCTGCACTGTCTGCTCCCCCACCCGGGCCGCTCTTCTTACCGGACAAAATCCGGCACGGCTTCATGTCACCGACTTTATTCCGGGCCATCCTTTTGTGAACACACCTTTAACGATTCCTGATTGGACGAAAGTTCTGGAACATCGCCACCTGACAATCCCGGAGTTGTTGAAGCCATCAGGATTCCAGTCGGTTCATCTGGGAAAGTGGCACCTCACCCACCGCGACCGCAGTGGAAAAGGGGGAACCGACAATCCTGACCCTGAGTTTTACCCGGAAAGCCAGGGATTTGATATCAACATTGGCGGCAATGAACATGGAGCGCCCCCGAGCTATTTCTGGCCTTACGGAAGAGGGAAAACCATCGATGTCCGGAAACAGAATACTATTTTCAAAACCCTCCCGAAAGGTGGCGGAGAGGGAGAGTATCTAACAGATAGACTGGCCAGAGAAGGTGTCCGTGTCCTCGATGAATTTCAAAAGAATGGATCCCCGTTTTTCATGTATTTCTCCTTTTACAATGTTCACACGCCTTTGATGGGACGCCCCGACTTGCTTGCGAAATATGAAGCCAAATTAAAAAGGAATCCAAAGGTGCGGCACAACAATGTGAAGTATGCGGCTATGGTGGAAAGTGTCGACGAAGCCGTGGGGACAATTCTGACCAAGCTGAAAGATATCAATGCCGATGACAGCACCATGGTAATTTTCACCTCGGACAATGGGGGCCTGCGTCCACAGGCAACGGACAACCATCCGCTACGCCAGGGCAAGGGTGGGATCTATGAGGGAGGCGTTCGGATTCCGACGATTATCAAATGGCCTGAGAAGGGAGCGAAAGGTGCCGAGTGTAAAGAAGCGCTGATCTCGATGGATTTTCTTCCAACGATCATGGAAGCACTTGATGTCTCTTATCCGGATGAGTTCGATCAAGAGCTTCTCGATGGAGTATCTCTGACTGGTCTAATTGAGAATCCTGATTCCACCATGGAGCGCGATGCGATTTACTGGCATTACCCACACTACCATTCGATGGGAGCTCAGCCTTACAGCGCAGTTCTGGCAAGAGGGTGGAAACTGATTGAGCGACATACCGACGGCGGGATTGAGCTCTACAATCTCGAGGGCGACATTCACGAGGACAACAATCGCGCCAAAACTGAAGAAGCTATTACATCGGAACTCCTCAGTCGCCTGAACGACTGGAGAAAGTCTGTCGGCGCACAAATGCCGGTGAGCAATAAGAGCTATGATGAGGACAAACCCACGGGTGTGAATCGGGGGAATGTGACCAGGCCTCAAGTGCCTATTCGCGAATAAGTGAAAACCGCCCCTTAGAACACGAGGAGTGCAATCACTTCCCGGCAAGGGCATTCGTACAACTATTCCAGCACTTGGATATCGTCGCCAGCGACCGGGTCAGCCTCTTCGTCTGGACTGGGTTCCCTGTCGAGGACGAAATCCATCACCGCCTGATCGCCCCGCGTCGGGTTGCCGGAAATGATATCTGCGGTAAGAAAAGGACCCTTACGAGCATTGCTGACTTGAAGCGAGCTGGTCTGACCTCCCGTCGAATCAAATGTTGAAATACTTGTCCCGGGCTCAATGGAATTCGAACGCGATGACTTGATCAAAGCAAACCCGCCTTCCGGATGAACTGAAAGAACGCTTCCCACAGGAATTTTCATCGGTGCTGAAAGACCTGTTCCATTGTCTCCCGATTGCGAAGCTTCGTTCTGCTTCTCCTGATTTTTCGGCAGCCCTTTGCATCCGGCAAAAAGCATCGACAGACCGCAAACTATCACGACGACGAAATCCCGCCTTTTTAAATGAGTCTCCACCTTTAGAGGATGAAGGGTCGACCCGACAAAATCAAGTCCTCAGTCCCTGGATCAATGCTATTCTTTGCCCTCCCTATGAACCTGTTTGTCTACGGAACTTTACTCGTGCCTCAGATCTGGACGCTTGTGACATCGGACACCTTTCCTGAAAACGAGGAAGGATCGCTTCCGGGTTACTCCATCCGCAAAGTGAAAAATGCGAGCTTCCCTGCGATCACGCATACCGGTAAGAATCAGGATATCGTTCCCGGCCGGCTGCTTCACAAAATCGCCCCCGAAACCCTTCGATCACTCGATGCCTACGAAGACCAATTCTATTTCAGAACGGAAGTTGAAGTAAGCACTTTGAAAGGTGAAATCATTGCAGCAGAGACCTATGCCGTTTCGTCGAATACCGCTTCGAGAATCCTTTCCTCTGAATCATGGACTCTGGAATGGTTTCTCAGGAACGCGTATGAAGACTATTGGAAGGCAATGAACGGGAACTGAAAGAACGTTTTTCGACTTGCTACCGACAGACCCTAATCGAAGTTTTGAAATGAGATTCACCAGCATCCTTATTTCTACGGCGCTCAGTCTCGGACTGTCTCTTCTATCTGCTGCGGATAAGCCAAACATTATTTTCATTCTCTCAGATGATCTGGGCTACGGGGATGTCGGCTGTTTCGGTCAGGATAAAATCAAGACGCCCGAAATCGATAAACTCGCTGCAGAGGGAATGCGTCTGACCGACTTCTACGCAGGATCCACCGTTTGTGCTCCGTCCAGAAGCGTTCTCATGACGGGCCAGGATACCGGCCATACCTGGGTTCGTGGAAATGGCGCTGCCGAAACGCAAACCCTGAGACCATCAGATATCACTGTTGCTAAAAAATTGAAAGAAGCCGGCTATTCCACGGCTCTCATTGGGAAATGGGGACTCGGCGAACTCAAATCCACCGGCCATCCCAACAAACAAGGGTTCGACTATTTCTATGGATATCTCAACCAGCGGCACGCCCACAATTATTATCCAACTTTCCTTGTTAGAAATGAAGAGGTCGTAAAACTGAGGAATGTATATTCACCCGAATGGCTGGAAAAACGTAAGGGGCGTGACCTCGTGGATGACGGGGCCGGTTTCGCTGCATCGGATAGCAAAATGGATTACTCCCACGATCTCATTGCAGACGAAGCAGTTGCCTGGCTCGAAAACCAATCAAAAAAGGAAAAACCATTCTTTCTCTACATGGCGCTGACGATCCCTCATGCCAACAACGAAGCAGGTCGATTCCTCGGAGACGGCCAGGAGGTTCCCGACTACGGAATTTACGAAAGTAAAGACTGGTCAGATCCTAACAAAGGACAAGCCGCAATGATTTCACGCATGGATAGAGATGTCGGACGCATTGTGAAAACGCTGGAGAAGACCGGAAATGCTAAAAATACCCTGGTGATTTTCAGTTCCGACAACGGACACCATCGTGAAGGAGGAAATGATCCGGATTTCTTTGATGCCAACGGTCCCCTCCGCGGAATGAAGCGCGATCTCACTGAAGGAGGAATCCGGGTTCCCACTGTCGCCTGGTGGCCCGGAACTATCAAAGCCGGAAGCGAATCAGCTCATCCCGCTTCATTCGCAGATTTCATGGCGACCGCCTGCGATCTGGCTGGAGTAGATGTGCCGAAAAACACTCAATCCGTAAGTTTCGCCCCCAGCCTGAAAGGAGCGCCTGATTCGCAGAAATCCCCTGAGTTTCTCTACTGGGAATTCTACGAAAAAGGCAGCAAGCAGGCTGTCCGGTTTGGAAAGTGGAAAGCCATTCGAAAACCGATTTTCACCGGGGAGACTGAACTCTATGACTTGAAATCCGACATTGGAGAGGAAAACAATCTCGCCAAAGAGCTTCCTGACATTGTTGCTAAAGCTGAGGGCTTCATGAAACAGGGCCATGAACCCAATCCTAACTGGAAAGTTCGGTCGCCAAAACAGAAGAAGAAACAGTAAACCCGCGAAGAGTCTCGACCACTTCTTCGACAGTTTCATCCAGAGTCGAAGTTCCGGCAGTCACTCCGACATTCCGGCTGTTCGCAAAGCGGTCTTTGAACAACTCTCCGGGCTCGACCACATGAATGGTGTCGCATCCTCGTGCACGGGACGATTCAACCAGCTGCTTCGTATTATTGCTGTTACGACCGCCCACTACGACAACCGTATCGCATTTTCGACAGAGATCTTCCATCGCCTGTTGACGATCCCTTGTCGGTTGGCAAACCGTGTTCACAAACCTGACCTCAGCGCCGTGAAAGCGTTTTGCAATTTCGTCGACCAATCCCTGCACTCGCTTCACTGGCTGAGTCGTCTGTGAAATGATGCCGATCTTTTCGACACCTTCGGGAATGGCATCTATATCTGAGGCTTCCAACACTACAATGGCCTCAGGAAAATCTCCCGTTAGTCCCCGAACTTCAACGTGATCCCTTTGGCCGATGACCACCGGCAGGTATCCCGCCAGGACGAGACACTCCAGAGATCGATGCGCCTTTTTCACGAGAGGGCAAGTGGTGTCGACCACCTGAAGGCTGGTCTCACTCCAGCCCCGCCGGGTATTGTCCGAAACTCCATGAGCGGTGAAAACCACCGTCCCCGATTCTGCTTCCCCTATCTTCTCCGGACTCCCATATTTAATCCCCTGTTCCACCAATTGCTTCTGAACCACAGGATTGTGGACCAGCTCTCCCAAGACCGTCACGCCTCCTGATGTTTCAATCTCGTTGATGCTCCGAAGTGCCGCTTTGACGCCAAAGCACATTCCAAAATGTTCCGCTAAATGGATATTCATAAATTTCCTGTGTTTACTGAGGGCACTTTGCCCTTCAATATAGATTACTTTGCAACACAAAGTAATCTTTCAGAAATTCTTCAATTTTTGTTCGAATTCACGATCTGCTCGAGAATTGCGAGATAGGATTCGAACTCCATTCGTCCGGATTCGGTAATCGCGTAGACCGTTCCCCGCTTGTTGCCTTCAGCCTTTGTAGAAGATATCAGGCCGTGTTTCTCCAAGGTTCGAAGATGGGTAATGAGGTTCCCGTCGCTCATCTTTAACTCGCCCTTGAGATCCTGAAATCCCCACACACGCCTCGTCGCCATCAGAGACATGATCGCAAGACGACTCTTTTCATGAATCACCTTATTCAGCTTCTCAAAATCAAACATGATTCTTCGAACCGGTATCAGGATTTCTCTTTGCGAAAAGAAACGAGCCCGTAGATCAACAAGCCCAGTCCGAACGTTGCCGCCATAAATAGCCCCGCTTCCCCGATCGTGTCGGTCGCAGTGAATTTGCCGATCGTTTCCCGCCAGCAAAAATAAAGGAGCCCACTGAGTAAAAAGAACCATCCTAGCACCGGGATCGATTTCGGAGAGAAAGAGGACGTTCCCAGTAAACCGATCCCCGCTCCGATTGCCCAGAATATCGATGCGTTAACTGAGTCCCGGTATAGAAAAATACAGACAGCACTAACAATCCCCCCAACTAGAAAACCCGGAAGCATTGCGAAGACCGCATGAATCATTCTCCGGGAAGGAAAACTGTCCCCTCTCTTTTTTGAATCTTTGAAAAGAAAGAATGTATTCACGCAATCGACAACCAACAGGACTCCCATCCAACTAAGAAAATATTTCAGGGAAGTAATGGGAACACTTCTCAAATAAAAGAAAACTCCCAGCGAAAGACTGAACAGCCCACCGATCACGGCAGAATACGACGCCACCAGGCGATAGACGGAAGCCCGCTCCATCAATTTGCGGATGACCTCCAGATTCTCCTCTGCCGATTCAGTATCCATACTCACCACTTTGCCACACAAAGCGATCAACGAAAACCGGAATCAGAGACGGACCTTTTTCCAGTCGCCCTTCAAGACATAGACGGGATCCATTCCCAGCAACTCACGAAGTCGCAAGGCAACTTCCCTGCTTTTATCACACGCCGAACCGTCGCAGTAAACAATCACTGGATTGCCCATCGCCGCCTGTAGGGTGTCCATATTCTGAAACATGAGATCTCCCCACTCATCAGTATTCAGGGAGATTGCTTCCGGGAAATGGCGTTCCTTGTAGAGGGAACTGTCCCGGGCATCTACCCAGAGAATTTGATCGTTTTCCGCGACAATCTTACGCGCCCCTTCGACAGACAGATTCCACCTCTCTTCCACCGGATCCGAAACCTCAAACCAGGGAGGGCGCTTTGGATGAACGAATGCGGTAACAAGTGCGGCAATCAGGGCGATCCCGAGAATCAATACGGCCTGCTGAAACGTCGACTTCATTGATCACTTCGCTCTTTGAATGGAAAAGTAGGCCATCGCTCGTTCGTGTTCAGGAATCTCACAATCGGTTTCGATCTTCACAATTCCCAGCAAGGGGTTCTCTGTCGATGCTGGCGTCAGCTTCAATTCATAACGCCGGCCCTCTTCAAGCTCTACCAATTCGCACTTTACTTCGTCCCGCATACTGGTGGCTTTTAAAATTCGAATGGGCTTCACCCGCTTGACCTCAAATGACACCGTCTTGGTTACCGGCTTTTCATCAATCTCCCAATTGGTCATGCTTTCCTCAATTACGTAGAGCGGATCAACATCCAGCCGGATCTTGATAAATGCTTTCTTCATCAGGGACTCGTCCGTTTGCACCGTGATCGTTTTTTCAGACGGACCCCACAATTTCTTTGTGGAAAAAATCCCTGAAATAACGGCATCTCCACCGGGAGCGAGGATCTTTCGATCTATTTCCACCGAGAGACAACTGCATCCGCTTTCCAGCCTTGTCAGCGTCACGGTTTCTGCGCCCTTATTTCTTACGGTAATGGCGGTCTCAACTGTTTCAGTTCCGGCATCCACTTTGATGGCTTGAGAACCGGGAGAAAACTGAAGGCTACCCAAAGTCTCGAACTCGGAAATTACCGTAAACCTCGAATTCTCTTTTGTATCCCCGCTCTGATTTTGTTCCCCGGAATCACAGGCACCCAAAATCGCAGCGAGAGCCGTCACAGGGAAGAGGAACCATTTCATACAATGGAAAGTCTACTCAAAGTCAGAAAGTTTCAATTCAGGATTTAAAACCATCTTGAGGTCCCGCCGCATTCTCTTGAGTTCATACTCTCCGTGTTCGGGACTCATCACGTTGTAATACCCCCGGAGGTGTCCCCCTTCATCGACGAGAGCCAAACGCTGATCGTGTGCAAATTTTCCTTCAGCGAGGATTTTGGCAGGATCTGTGTTCTCCTCCACGCCGTAAAATTTAAACTGGGAGATCATGTATTTTCGAATGATCTTTTCGTCTCCTGTCAGGAACCACCAATTCGGCATATCCACTCCCTTGTCTTTGACCCAGGCATCCATCTTCTCCGGAGTATCCTCAGCAGGATTGACGCTGATCGAGACAAGGTGAAAACGCGGGTCCTTTCCAAACTCGCTCATCATCACTTTCATGACCGAGGCCATTCCCAGACAGCCGGCCGGACAGTCCGTATACTGGTAACCTGTCAGGTAAATTTTTCCTTCCAACTGACCGAGGTTCACGGTTTCGCCATCCCGGTTCACAGCTTCCAAATTATCCTCCAGGCGAGCAATCTGCGGCGGACGCCAGTTTCTCACTTCCATGTGCCGTCGCTCCAGATAGGCCCGCGTCACCAGAGTGGAACCCAAGCCGATCACGAGGCATACCCCGATGATGCTCGCCCACCAGGTGATAATTTTTGCCCGTTCAGATTCTATTTCTTCTTTCTCCATCGAAAATCTTTCGTTCATTCAGCTATCACTCAGGATCTCCATGCCAGGTAGGAAACCACCATCGCCGCAGGGAGGTAGAGAAGCGTGTAAAAGAAAAGGACACGCGCGTCCTTCCGCTCCGTAGTCTTCAAGAATTTAAGAGCGAGCCACAACATAGCGAAACCGAGAAGTCCGCCAGCCACGGCAAACCAGGTTGCCATAATGGAAAAGAATCCAAAGACGACTCCGACCGCTACGACGCAAATCGAGAAAAAGACCGCGATTTTCGCCGTCTTCTTTCCTGAAACATCCTGATTGGACCACATCACAAATCCGCCTCTCTCATATTCTTCGCGATACATCCAGTTGATCGCTGCAAAATGGGGAAGCTGCCAGAAAAACAGAAGAGCAAAGAGAAAAGCTGCCCCAATTGAAAGCATCGATCCGCCCCCCGCTGCCCAACCGATTAGGGGAGGCAATGCACCTGACACGGCTCCTACAATGGTATTGAACGATGAATACCGTTTCATCGGAGTGTAGATAAAAAGGTAGACGAC
Source organism: uncultured Verrucomicrobiales bacterium (assembly GCA_913058215.1). Lineage (GTDB taxonomy): Bacteria > Verrucomicrobiota > Verrucomicrobiia > Verrucomicrobiales > DEV007 > Arctic95D-9. Next base: position 30,859 of record CAJXQE010000004.1, on the reverse strand, counting down.
CAGGGTCGCAGCTGCGGCAGCTCCTGCGATTGGCTCCGTCTTCAACATGAGATGAATGATCCCGAAAGCTGAAAAAAGCCAGCCAATGACAAAGGCAAGGCCGCGCGGTAAACGCTTCGAGGGCAATGGCCGGTTGGATGTCCGCTTCATTTTTGCATCAGCATCCACCTCCATCAACTGATTGAACACAGCGGCACCAAAAGCCGCTAACACTGTCCCAAAGATGGTATGAATAAAAATCATCCACGAAAAGTTTCCGGAAACCTTCGTTGCTACGAGATACCCAAATGCAGTCGTGAATACCACGAGGATACTAAGGCGGGCTTTCGTTAACGACATGAAGTCGTCGGCCAACTCACGCATCACACTGGTGCTGCTGTTTTGAACGGACTGACCGTCTGATTCTTTTGAAATCTCACTCATTCTTGAGGCAAATCCGCCGGGGCACTGCGAAGTGCCCTTACCAGAAAGGTAAAGCTCAGCGCGAGAATAGCCAGCCCTGAGAGAACATGAAAATTAGTAATCCAAAAATTCTTACCGGTGGCAATTACAGTCAACCCAAGCCCCAGTTGAACCAGAACCAAGCCAAGCACCCAACGTAAATAACGCCCCGACTGAAGCTTTCGAAAAACGAAAGCAGCAGCAATAACACCTAGGAAAATTACAAATGCTGTCAGCTTATGAAGGAACATCACTGCAATAATCGGCTCATCAAAAGAGGGAATCCAGGCGCCCTGTGTTTTGAGCAAATCATGATCGGCAAGACCGCTTCGATGAAAGTGACGCATCGACGCTCCGAAAATGAGTTGGCAGGAAACCAGGAGGGTCAGGGTAAGCCCAACTGCAGTCGCAGCCGTCTTCGAATCATCTTTAAATCGAAAGCGACTCCATTTTGGAGACGCCATCAGGGAAATCAAAATCAGTACGCAGAAAAATGCCTGAGCCACGCATCCGTGAACCACTGCAAATGCATTTGAAATCTCGGTCACTCGTAAGCCTCCAAAGATCGCCTGAGCAGTTACCATAAGGAGAGCAAATGCACTCAGTTTTTCAACGGAAGACCAGTTCCGTTTCCAGCAACTCCAAACGAACCAGGCCAAAGGAACCAGCGAAAGAGCCAACCCGATTTTAATGAGTTTCGCTTTTACGATCGCATCTTCCCTTTCCGCTCCCGCAGAAATGAACGTTCCGAAAACAATCGCCAGGAAAATCACGAGGAGAAGCACTTCCCACCATCGCCGTGTTCGGCTGACATAGGCCCGCCAAAATAGAGCAAGAGTCATCAGTCCCACTACGGTTGCGAGCAATCGGTGACTGTGTTCCAGAAAAGGCACCATATAGCTGAGCCATCCCGGAGGATTCACAGATCCGAGGCTCAACGGCCAGTCGGCGAAAGCCATCCCCGCCTGTTTCGTTGTCGTAGCAGCGCCCCACCAGATCAACAGGATGGCGAAAAAAACGACCCAGCGGGTGAATCTCTGAAATCCAATAGGAAGTGACTGGTCGCTCTGCATTTCTGATAATCAATTACGTAGGAAGCTCACTTTGGGCAATCATTGATGATCAAAAAAAATGGCGGAACTTCCGGGAAAGTTCCGCCCATTCAATTGAAGGATCCCGCAGATCCCGAATTCGAAAAATGCTACTCTTTCGGAAGAATAGGGTTCTGAGAACCATACCACTCGTCAAATTCTTCGCTCTCAACGACTCTGACTTCAGCAACCATCTTCGCATGCCCCGCTCCACATAGCTGAGCACATACGATATTCCACTCACCCACTTCATCAGGAACAAACCACATCGGAATCTCCGAACCGGGAATGGCATCCTGTTGAATGAACATAGGAACAATCGCTAAACCATGAATCACATCCTTGGAAGTCACCTGAATCACGACAGGACGTCCCTTAGGAATCACCAATTCGTTGATTGTCACAAAATCGTCGGTTGCGTTCGGGTCCTCTTTAACCAGACCAACTGGATTCGATCCCGCATTGACCCGCTCGTAGGAACTCATTCCCACCTGCTTATCAGCTCCCGCATAATGGAATGTCCAACGATACTGCTCACCGACTGCACGCAGATTCACCACTTCATCTCCGACAGGTCGGGCACTTCGATCTGCACGTTTCGCCCAAAGCGGGAAGGCAAATCCCATGAGGAGAACCACTTCCACAATCACCACCCCGATTTCAATGTGAGTCGAAAAGTGTGAGGTGATACCGTGATAGCTGGCTTTGGGATTCTTCTGTTTGCGGAACTTCACCAGAATTACCAGGAGAAATGCTGTCCAACCCACAAAAAGGATTGCCATGAACCAGTGGATCAGGGCCATCATATGGTTACCGATGTCGCCATGCTCTGAAGCGACCTCGTGCATGAAAATCTTGTCGTTAATCCACTCAATCATGATTTTTCAAAAATTCGTTTCAACAGGGTCAGGTCAGTGATTCAACGCTGTTGAGTTGCTTGCCCTTCAACTGCAGGGACTTCGTTGGCCATTTGCTTTGATCGGCGGGCCAGGTAAATGATGAAACTGAAAAGACTTCCCAGGATGCCGAAAAGAAATACCAGCATCATTGCAATGGCCATGTTCGCTGCCTGAAGGGTATTTCCCTCTGCACCGCTCATACACATTGGACATGCCAGATAGATCGTTTCCATAGTCATCTCAATTCCCCGTTCTCTAAACGATTACGTGCTTTGCCTTTCGGTAAAATCGAACTCCGTAAATAGACAGCACCACTCCACCAATTAGACTGATCCACCCCATCCAGAAAAAGCTGGAGGGAAGTCCCATCGCCAACAATGACCATGCTCCAAAGCCGAAGGCGATCAAAATCGACAGAGCTATAAAAAAGAGATGGAAGTGTTTCAGGGACATAGCGAAAATTCCGGTCAATCGTTTGTAACAGGCGTCTCAGTCAGATTCCCTTTTGTAGTTTGGAGAGTTTCATACTGCTCCACTATCGGATCAGAGCCGGCAAAGAGAGTCAGCCCCATGAGGCTGATAAAGAAAGCGAGAGTAAACAGGAGCATCTTGTAGATGAGCCCTTTTTCATGATTCAAGTGCATGAAAATTAGGGAAACCAGGGAGGCTTTTACACCAGCCAGGGAAATACCTACCAATATATCAACCCAGTCTGCACCGGGAGGGCCGAAATCGAGAAAATCCAATTTCCCGAGGCCGAGAGTAATGAAGGTACAAACGAACAAAGACCACATCACGACCTTGTATGCGCTCTTCTCCTTGGTGAAATCTGTTGATGTTGTTGAACCAGCCATTGTCTGTTAGTCGAAAATTATTACGAAACGAATTCTAGAGAAGATACATCAGTGGGAAGAGGAAGATCCACACCAGATCCACAAAGTGCCAAAAGAGACCGCCCACCTCGACGCGATTCGCGAGATGCTCCGGATTCTTCAGGTAAAGTTTCTTACCGAATACCACCATAAAGAGAAGCACCAGCGCACCACCCACAACGTGAAGACCGTGAAGGGCTGTCATCGTGAAATAGATCGCGTAGTAGTTCCCGTAACGGGGACCGTGGTTACCCATGAATTTAATCTTGTCGCGCGGAACGGAAATGGTGTGTTCATCATGCCCACCGTGTTCGTGTCCCTCTTCGCTCCCGGCACTCTCTGTGTCTGCCGTAGGAATGGCCTCGCTCAGATGTGTCGAAACTCCAGCGTGATGATCGCCATCTTTCTTTTCCTTGCCGTGCTCTTTGTGGTCGCCGTCACCATGATCATCACCGTGCCCCCCGATGTGGACCGGATGAAGGTTCAAAATATAACCACGCATTGTGCTAAGAGGAATCGTCTTACCACGCTTCTCATAGTATTCTGCGAGCTCATCGTAACGGAGCTTCTGAGCATCGAAAAACTGCTTCTTGGCGCCTTCGTCTCCGATGACATCCCAAACGATAGATGTCCGCTGATTTTGTGGGAGCACCAATTGCATATCCACTTCATGAACAACAAACTCAACCGCGTCGCGAACGAGCTTACCTTCAACACTCGTCCCATCTTTATAACTCAAAGAAGTAGCGGAATGCGCGACTACTTTGCGAGGATTCGCCTTCATCTGGATCGGCCCCTTTGCGATCACCGTAGCCTTGGTGTTTACACTCACTGGCTTTGCTGAATCCCGGTCCACAGCTAACTCCGAACGGTAACGTTTCCGCTCGAGCGCAAGTTCGTTGGCAACTTTACTTCGCGACTTGAGGAACCATGCTTTCACCTCTGCGGCGTTGGCAAACTCCACGGATTCTTCCCCTTCTAGAGAGAATCCAACATCATCCTTGGTAATGTCCTTGATGAATCCGGGCAAACCGCCCTGGAGATTGAACGTGAATTTCGTTCCAGTGAAATCGATTTTGTCGGTTCCGTGAACAATCGTGCCCTCCATTACCGAATTGTCCGTCAGCTTAATACCGTGGTGATGATTCAGTTTGGAATTGTACTCGATCCCTTTCACTACCATGAAGATCATGGCGCAGGCAACCACGCCATACATGTAGAGCTGAAATTTTCTCCAGTTTCGCTCCTTCAAGGCAACCCAGGCAAAAACCACCCAAACACTGGATAGAATCAGAACAAGGGTGTTGAGGAAACCGAGATACACAAAGTCTTTGTGAACATTGATTCCCCATGGCCAGGGGGTGTCGACACCTTCCTGAACACCAACGCGCAGGAAGACATAAGCGGAAAACAATCCGCCAAAAAGCATTACCTCGGACGCCAGAAACAACCAGATCCCGAGTTTTGCGTTAAACAAACCCGTATCGCGGCGTGGTGTCACTTCGTAGGGAATTTCCATGATATCGAAAAAGGCAAAAATCTAAATTTAGATACACTCTAATGGATTTGGGTCAGGCGTGGGATTCAGAAACTTCATCCTCCACTTCAGCGTCCGTCACCGGAGCCTCACCATCAAACTGGGCGGTAAAATCAGAATCCGCACCGGGTACACTGTATTCGTATGGTCCACGATAAGCCACTGGCTCGGACTCAAAGTTTCCGTGTGGCGGAGGAGTCGGAGTGCTCCATTCCAAAGTGGTTGCACCCCAGGGGTTGATACCCTCGGCTTTTTTGCCCCAGAAAACGGAACCAAAAAGGTTAATAATGAAAGGCACCTGGGCAATCGCCAGCATCCAGGCAAACCCGGAGGTCACGATATTTAAATCGATCAGCTTCACTGCCGCACCCGGTTCAATAACGTGAAGCAACTCAAACATCTTCGCAGTAATGGTTCCCGCCTCGGCGAAAAGTTGGGAACTGATTTGCTCGTAAGCCATTCCGCCATCAAAGGCTCGACGGTGGAAACCAGCCATCCCTTGAAAGAACATCGGAAGGAAAATACCATTCATGCAGATGAGTGAAGGCCAGAAGTGAAGATGCCCCAGCTTTGTGCTCATCATCCGATTGGTCATTTTCGGATACCAATGATAGATCCCGGCAAAGAGACCGAAAATCGTTCCAGGCGCCACCACATAGTGGAAGTGAGCAATCACGTAATAGGTATCATGCAGGTGGAGGTCAGGAAGGCTGAACGCCAGGGGTAAGCCGGTAAGACCACCAATTCCGAACATCGGAATGAATGCCGTCGCGAAAAGCATCGGGACATTGAAACGAATCGATCCTCCCCACATCGATATTAAGAGCGATGTAATCAAAATCACCGAGGGCACTGAAATCAGGACCGTCGTAATCTGGAAGAAAGTCGAAATCGCCGTTCCCATACCGGTGATATACATGTGGTGAGCCCACACGATGAACGCGAGGAAGCCGAGAACCATGACGGCATACACCATCGTCTTGTAGCCCCACAAAGGTTTACGGGTATTACACGGGATAATTTCGGAAACAATCGCGATTGCTGGCAGAATCAAAACATAAACCTCAGGGTGAGCCAGGAACCAGAAAAGGTGCTGGTAGAGCAGTGGGCTACCACCACCGGCAGCATCAAAAGCCATTCCACCCACATTCAGACCCGTGGGAACAAAGAAACTGGTTCCACCAAGGCGGTCCATCAGCTGCATAATTGCCGCAACTTCGAGCGGCGGGAAGGCAAGAAGAAGAAGGAAACCGGTCACTAACATCGCCCAGACAAAGAATGGGAGACGCATCCATGTCATCCCCTTACAACGGAGATTGATAATCGTACAGATGAAGTTCACGGCGCCAAGAAGCGAGGAACTAATCAAAAAGACCATCCCTAGAATCCATTGCGTCTGGCCGGTCCAGAATAGATCGGAATAGTGTAAATCAGTCGTGGTTGCCAGCGGAGAATAATTGGTCCACCCCGCTTTCGCCGCACCTGATGGCAGGAAGAAGCTGACGAACATCAAAACACCACCGATTAGGAAAAACCAATAACTCGCCATGTTGAGGCGGGGAAAGGCCATATCCGGAGCACCGATTTGCAGCGGGGTGACGTAGTTACCGAAGGCACCGAAGGCCAGCGGCACAATCCCGAGGAAAACCATGATGGTTCCGTGCATCGCACCGAACATATTGTAGAGATCACCGGTAACTTTTCCTTCGTCATCCAACCAGGCCTGAAACCAGGGCCAGTCAGCCAGCATCGGTACAGCGCGATCCGGATAGGCGATACTCCATCGCATCACCATCATAAGGAAAAATCCCAGCGCCAAAAACAGGAGCGAGGTGAACCCATACTGAATCCCGATCACCTTGTGGTCGGTTGAAAAAATGTATTTTCTCCAGAAAGGCGCATCGTGATGCTCATGCTCATCGTGTGCATGATCGTGGCCGTCTGCTGTTGTCGCGTCGCTCATAGTTCCGTGAAAGCTCTACGTTTTCTACTGATCCGGTAGCTCAAAAAAGTTAATCTCAAATTCCACACCCTTCTTACGGGGCTTCTGCACCTTCCGGAGCAGCCTCCTCTTCACCAAGTGGTTTCCCTGTTATAAGGTCCACTTTAGCACCAGGCAAATTTGCATCTGCCGAAATTGCTTTCAATGAAGCCTCATCCCAAAAACCTGCCTTGTCAGCGTATTGCTCACGCGCAGCTTTCATCATCTCCGTCGTCACAATGCCGTCTTCGCCCTCAGCAAGACTGCCGAATTCGCGGCGAATATAGGTAAGAACCTGAGCAATTTTCTCATCGTTCAAAGCGTTCCATGCAGGCATCTGCTGATTGTAACTCTGACCAGCAACCGTAAACGGACCGGTGATACCCTTGAGCATAATAGCGCCGAGACGCTCAGTTCCGCCATCAACCCACTCTGATCCCTTCAAGGGAGGAAACTGTCCGGGAGCTCCCGTTCCGGAAGGCTGGTGACAGGCAACGCAATTGTTATACACTTTCTTCCCGTCAGACATCCAGTCTTCGATCCACGCAACATCCGCGCCTACTTCCTCTTCACCCCCAAGAGGCGGCCGCGCTTCGGGCGAATAGAAATCTGACTTGTAAATACTGGAGCTAAAGCCATTGGCGTTGCTGAAAAGCTGTCCACCGGCAACAAACAAAATTACAGCGCTAACGACGAGAACTGAGATGCCAGCCGCAGCATTCCCCGCCATAAGAAGGGTTTTCTCCCGCTTTACCGCATCGTGCATATCGACCACGCTGGCCGTTCCTGCTTCTGAATCGAGGTTCCTGGTTTCGTCGTTGTTCATCAATCAAAAATCCTTGGGGAGAGATCGGATACTTCCTGTTTCTATTTTCCGACTAGTGACGCGGGAATCTTTGCGTCTTTCCTTCTCGACATCAAATAATCCACGAGGGCTTCTGCTCGATCCGTGGGAACCAGCTTATTTGTCATCGTATCCAATTTATAAAGATGCTTGTATGCCGGCATTCCGCTGTCCCTGTTGTCGGATCCGTCTCTGATCACACTCTTCGGATCGCGAAGATGCTGATGCATCTCTTCCCGATTCGCAACACGGTATCCTACGTTCGACAAATCCGGGCCGATACGCTGGTATCCAAGAAAAGCAAACTTCTCTCCTAAATAATCTTCCGGGCGGGTTTCGCGGGCGAGACCATCCGCTTCGCGTCCACCCCAGCCTTGTCGCCACATGTCCGGACCCGCATAAGTAGGACGAACCATCTGCGTGTGGCAATAGACACATCCCTCAGAGGCATACACATCGGCTCCGAAATCACTCGCACCGTAACGAAGAGTTGAACGGTCCGGGTAGGCAGTCAATCCGCCCTCGACTTCATCAGCTTCGACGTAGGCGACAGGAGCAGTCGATGACATACTCAGGAAAGGGATGACAATCAGCACTAACCAAGGCAAGGCAAACACCACTCCAAGACCACCCAGAAATTTCCACGTACCGTTTGAATTCATTAATGACAAATCGTTAACACCGTATCCCAATACCCAACTTACTTACGAGGTAATCCCCGCAGCCTCCTTCGCGCCAACTGCCGCACCCGGCTCTCCGTGAATCAAAGTAGGGCCACCTGATTTCCTACCCTTTCCGATAAACATCATCCCCAGTTGGTGCATAAACCAAAAGTTGGAAAAAGAAATCATCGCCCAGACAACACAAAGCCCGGTCGAGTAAGCCGTCGAGATCGAAAACAGAGTGGAGAAAGGCCGGTTCCAGACCGCCATGCCACCTCCATGAGCAATTCCGCCAACCAGCATGAGAACGATCAGAGAAATAATTCCATAAGCGCTGAACCAGAAGTGGCGGCGAATCCGGCGACCGGAAGGCCATTCCGCTCCGGTGATCCGGGGAACGATAAAGTAAATCGCACCGAAGAGCGACATGGAGAAGAATCCGTATACCGCCAAGGTATCAAGTCCTGCCGAGAACGGCGTGAACTGAAGAGGACCGCCAATCAGGAAAGTGGAACTGGCAGCCGCAAGCAAGGCGTATACCGCCAGCATCAGAACTCCAAAAACAGTAAATCGAAGCGATGGACTCAATTCCCAAACCTTGGAACAACCTTTAAGCGTAACTCCAATATTGGCGACTGCTGCGATGATTGCCAGAAGCAAAAGAATCGAACACGCTCCGCTGATCGCAGGCATCCACGATGGGAAAGGACCACCCATGTAGCGGGAAAAACCTGTCCAGCCTGCAAGAACGGCCAAGACCCAGAAACTGATGCTGGCCAGCGTGTAACTGTAAAGAGGTCGGCCTGCAATCTTAGGCACGATGTAGTAAGCCACAGCAAGAGTGAGAGGAGCCATCCAGAAGGTAATCAGGTTACTGATATACCAGGCATCAACCCCGGCACTCAGAACCGGCGCTGTCTCAGCCCCGATCAGGAAATTTGCAGTGAGGAAAATCCACGGGAACCAGATAACGGCTCCAACGATGAACTTCTCGGAAATATAAACGGGGCCCCCTTTGCGGGAATGAAACATTGGAATCACCCAAATCACCATCAAAGCATAGGAAAAGGCAAACAACGGCCAAAGCCACCCCGGGAAATCAAGCCAGGGAATGGAACGTCCTTTAGCAATAATGACACAAATGATGGACACTGCGACAGCGGCATTCCAAACATGACCCGCAACAAGAATCGCAAGACCTCGTCGGACCGGGTTGCGTGTCAGCCGTGCCATTAGCCAGATCAAAACTCCGATCCCGGCTTGCATCGCCCAACCATAAACCATGGCAATCGTGTGGGCAGGGTAAATACGGCCGTAACCGAAGATACCAAAACTGTCTCCGAGTCCGGGCTGGCTTAACTTCAGCGAACTGAACAGTCCGAGAAGTGTTCCCACAAATAACCAGGCAGCGGCGCTGGTGAAGAAAAACATCACGGGAAAGCGGGCTGAACGATCAATGATCGCTCTTTCCTGCATATCTTCCGCTGTTGGTTGCTGCACTGTCATAGTCAAATTTCTGGAATCGATCCAATCAATGAACGGCCCTCTGCCTTACTGCGAGGAGTCCCCTTCTTTCGCCTTCTTCTTGGCTGCCCTGGCCTTCTTCTTTTCTTCTTTCTCAGCCTCAGTCTTCTTCTTTCTGCCCTTCTTCGGCTTGGCATCTGAGCCCGGAGCCTGAGGTTTATCAGTCTTTTCCGCTGGTTTAACAGCATCCGTAGGAGCCACAGCAGGTGGCGCGGCATCCGTCGGCGCGGCATCCGTCGGAGCTGGTGGAGCCGCAGCAGCAGCCTGTTTCAAAAATGTAGGCGAACCCGGCACAACCAGTTCCGTCTTGGTAGCCTTGGCAGATGCGCTTTCCTGAATGACAGCTGACATCGCTTTATCGAGGGCATCCTGATCAAGGGCCGCAGATTGAGCTGAGGAAACCTCATCCAAATTTTTCCAGCGAAGCTTAGTCGTCTCGGCATCAAAATCACCCGCCGCAGTTCGATCAATTGGGGTCTGCCCGGTTCCACTGGCCACGACGAGCGTGACCAGCAACCCGAATCCAAACAGGGCGACAACGCTCCCGATGAATATCCGGGAACCTGTGACGGCAGACTCTCTTTTCTCGCTCATCTTGTGATAAATTCTTTCTCTAAAATCAGTTAACGACGTTCAGGGATTCATCGAGGCGCGGATCCCGGCAAGGGAACAAGCTGGCACTACCCAACTGACGCAAAAGGAAGAATCCAAATATCCCAGCCACACTGACAAAGGCCAACAAATCAAACAGCCACGCACCCGGCATCGTCATCTGGGTACCATTGGTCAGAGACACGCCACGTTCCGGAATAATAATCCAGTATATATCCAAGGAGTGCATGATCAAGTTCCACACAGCAATCCCGGAAAGCACCGCTGGCATCATCTTAAACTTTTGAATCAGCAGGGCGGCAAAAGGGACGAAGAAGTGACCGATCACCAGAAAGGTGATTGTGTAAACGTTCCAGAAATCGGTATTTCGAGTGAGGTAGAATTTGGTTTCCTCCGTAATATTCGCATACCAGATCAGGAAGAACTGGGAAAAGGCGATGTATGCCCAGAAAATGGTGAAGGCGAGCATCAGTTTCCCCATGAGGTGGTAGTGCTCCATGGTCACTACATTCTTGAGGTATCCAGCCCGGCGGAGCAGCGTCAGGACAATCACAAGGAGTCCCATTGAGTTCAATGCCGCACCGGCAAAGAGATAGACACCCCACATGGTTGAAAACCAGGTGTAATCCAGGGCCATCAGCCAATCGAAAACAAGGAATGTCCAGGACACTGCAAAGATAGGAAGAAATCCGCAACTCCAGCGACGCATTAAAAGAAACCATTTCGGATCTCCATCGCGATCCTGCTTGATCGACCAACCGCGCAATATGAAGATCACCCCGGTCAAGCCTATAAAATAGAGAAGGTAGCGAACAAACCAGGATCCTTCGTTGAGAAATCCCTGCTTTGCGTGAAGAAGCGCAGCCTCTTCACGGAAGTAATCATCTTTAAGTTTTGCTCTCAGCCCCGCATCGTCGGACAGATCTTCCTCCCCAAGTTCCGCAGCCTGCTTCTTAAGGACTTGCAGCTTGTCTTCCAAGTGACGCTTCTCGCCCGGCTTGAGATTCGGCTGCGAAGAAATTGCAGCCTCGCCAGCTTTTACTTCAGCATCCGCCTTTGCGACATCAGCTTCCAAATCCGCCTTGTATTCGGCAAAGTGAGCTTCCGTTTCCACTTCAGCCGAATGAAGAGCAGCTTCTCTTTCCGGAAACCATTCCCAAAGGGCATTACGGAAACCGCAGCCCTCAATCAGGAATGGAACACCAAGAATAAGAATAAAGGGAATCATGCTACCCAGGTTTTCCATCAGACGACGGACAACCGTCCCCCATCCCGAGTTGCTGGCATGATGCAAAAGCGTCCAAAAAAGGCCACCAACGGAAAGGCTCAGGAAGAACACAACTGCGAAAAGCCAGCTGTAGGCCATCTCGGGAGTCTTATCCTTCCAGAAGAAAGCGAGAAGAAGAAACAAAGCCATGCCTCCAAATCCCACAATACCGAGTACAAACTTCAGCAGTCCGGCACCCTTAAAGTGTTCCCCGTCCTTAAAATCGTCTGCGTCCTTCAGTCCAGCCATGATGGTTAATTCGTAAAAACAGTCAGGAAAATTCAGTTAGCCGCCGTAGTTGCGGATGTTTTTTGCAGTGCTCGCAGATAGGCAACAATCGCCCACCGGTCCTGCACATTGATCGTCCCTTTATATGGACCCATCAGACCTTTCCCGTGCGTAATAGTCCAAAAAAGTTGGCCTTCAGGCAGCGCCTTTACCAGATCCGACTGCAAGTTAGCGGTTGGTGGAATGAGCCAGTATTTCGATACAATGCCCTGCCCATTGCCGGATTCACCGTGACAAGGAGTGCAGTTGATTTGGAAACGCTGCTTTCCGCGCTCCAACAAAGCTTGATCAAGGGTAAGCTCTTCCGGATACCCACTGCCAAAGTAATCTCCGAATAAGCCGGTGTTGTAATAGCCTTCACCGTAACTGAAATCCAAAGCGGAAGTCGGAACGCCGTCCTCCTTGTTGAGAGGAGCCGAGTAGCCCATTGGAATGGTTCCATCGACCGGCTTCCGGGAAGCCCGGCCATCTTCAAAAAAGTGACTCGGCTTCTGAGACTTAAATTTATACTGCCGGTCCATGTCCGGAAACAACTCAAAAGGTGGATCGGAAAACTTGGCACCACGGGGCCCCAATGCCACTACGAAAGTGACAATTGCCAAAGCCAGGACTAGAAAAAACCAACGCATTAAATAATCTCCTGAATCCAGATAAAATTAGTATTCGACTCCCTCGATCTGAGAAGCACCGATTGTTTCGAGAAACTCACGGGTCTTTTCTTTTTTAAACCGAGGATCACGAGCCTCGATCACCATGATAAAACCATCATCCGAAAATTTCCGGAAGAGCGCTGACTCAAACAGCGGATGATTCCATCGGGGTAACATCAAAAATACGAGCAAACCGAAAACCACAGCAAAAGCTGAAAGAAGAATAGTGAGCTCAAAAGTCACGGGGAAAAAAGCAGGCAAAGTGAAGAGATTGGTCGGCTTATTCTGCACAACCGTTGGATACAAATTCACCTGAGTGAAAAACTGCATGAACAAAGCGACGCAGGAACCGGTGATACCACCGGCAAGAACGAGAGCCGAAAGCCAGGATTTCCCCATTCCCATGGCAGCATCCATTCCGTGAACCGGATAAGGAGTATGAACGTCCCACTTCCGGAAACCGGCATCACGAACTTTCTCTGCTGCATGATAGAGATCTGCTGCTGAAGAAAACTCAGCCACATACCCGAAAAGCTGCTTGGAACTGTCTGTTGATTCACTCACCGTCTAAAAAATTCTATATTACTACCAAAGAGGCTATTTTCACGCCTCACTGGCCTCCCGTCGTTTTTCACGCAAACGCTTCCATTCCGGATAATGTGGATCCGACTCGGGCAGGACACCCTTCACTTCACTTGCCGCAATCACCGGCAGGAAGCGAATGAAAAGAAGGAACAACATCAGGAACATTCCGAAAGTCCCGAGGAACATCAGCTTCTCCACCCAGGACGGAGAGTAATCCCCCCACTGCCCGGGAAGGAAATCCCTGGCAATAGATCCTGGAATGATTACGAAACGCTCAAACCACATCCCTGCGTTCACGAAGTTCACAATAATGAAGACAAACCACAAGTTGTGCCGGGACCACTTGAACCAGAAGACCTGAGGAGCAATGACGTTGCAGAAAAACATGCAAAAGTAGGCCCAGGTATACGGTCCAGACAGAATCCGGAGGTGGAAAGCATCACTTTCATACTTGTTCGCACCGTAGTAACTGACCCACAGCTCCATGATGTAAGCATAACCGACAATCGTTCCCGTCAGGAGAATGATCTTCGCCATGTTATCAATGTGCTTGGCTGTGATCATGTCCTCAAGCCCATAGAGCTTACGAACAGGAAGCATCAGAGTCAGCACCATCGCAAAGCCACCGAAAATCGCACCGGCAACAAAGTAAGGCGGGAAAATCGTGGTGTGCCAACCGGGAACAATGGAAGTCGCAAAGTCAAAGGAGACGACCGAGTGAACGGAAAGAACCAGAGGAGTCGAAAGAGCAGCCAAAAGCAGGTAACCCATCTCATAATGACGCCAGTGCCGATTCGCACCACGCCAACCGAGAGCAAAGAACCCGTAGAGAAACTTGGGAAGGAAAGTCTTCGCCCGATCACGAAGAGTAGCGAGATCAGGAATCAAACCAATATACCAGAAGATCACAGATACCGTGAAGTAGGTCGAAACCGCAAACACATCCCAGAGGAGCGGACTCTTAAAGTTCTGCCAGATCGCATTGGCATTTGGAGCGGGAGCAAGAAACCAGACCATCCAGAAACGGCCCACGTGAAAGCCCGGGAAAATCCCTGCACACATCACGGCGAATAGCGTCATCGCCTCCGAAGCCCGGTTCACCGAGGTTCGCCATTTCTGTCGCGTTAGAAACAGAATCGCTGAGATCAAGGTTCCGGCATGACCGATACCAATCCAGAAAACGAAGTTCACAATCGCCCAACCCCAGGCAACCGGCTGATTATTCCCCCAGATGCCGATACCCGTGGAGACAAGGTGAACAAGAGTAAATACAAGAAGACCGAACAAAAGGACCGATGGAACAAAAACCACCCACCAGACCATTGGCTGCCGATTTTCGACAATGCCGCAAATCTGATTCGTAATCCACCCCATCGAGCGGTTGTTCAAAACCAAAGGCTCACGAGCAATCCCTTCCGCTTCGGAGGGATGGACCGGAGTCTGATCTGTATTCGAATCTGCCATCTACTATAAAACTTTGGTTTAATGCATTTTCGAAGTCACCGTGCCAACCTTGTCGGCGCCCGGCATCTTCGGATTCGGGTTCTTAATCTTGGCGAGATAACTCGTCCGCGGCATCGCCCCGACATATTTCAACAAATCGTAGTTGCGGGGATTCGTCTTCATCCCGTTGATGCGATCCTTTTTGTTCATCAGATTCCCGAAGACAATCGCGCTGGAACCACATGCATCCTGGCAGGCAACCGTGAAAGAATTCGCAGGGACCTGAATATCATCCGAATCGCGAGCCGCCACTTTCGCACCAATCTTCGCCGCACTAATGCGCTGAACACAGTAGGTGCACTTCTCGATCACACCACGCATCCGAACCGTAACATTTGGATTCTTCTGCAACTGTTGCGTCGTGGTTCCGTGACCATTAGCTGGAGCAAGAGGACCGTAGATCAACTTATCAAGCGGACGCTTGTTGTAATCGTAAAAATTGAAACGACGAGCTTTGTAAGGGCAGTTATTCGCACAATAACGAGTTCCGATACAACGATTGTAGGTCATCGCATTGAGACCGTCACTGGTATGCGTCGTAGCATTGACCGGACACACCGTTTCACACGGAGCAGACTCACACTGCTGACAAGCGACCGGTTGATTGATCATCTCGATATTATCATCATCAACCTTCCGACGACCGGGAGTTCCGTTCGCCTCGAAATCAATCCCCTGCTCAGCAACGGTTTTGTGATCGTTCGGACTGGTGAAGTAACGATCCATCCGGATCCAGTGCATCTCACGGCCCCGCATGACCTGATCCTTACCGACGATCGGAATATTATTCTCTGCCTGGCAGGCAATCACACAAGCATTACAACCGGTGCAGGAATTCAAATCAACGGTCATCGCCCACTGATGAAGTGGATCTACCTTAAATTCGTGCCCATCAAACGCAGGAGACTGGTTACTCTCATTTTGAGCCACCTTATCCTCATTTAAATTTTGATACTCAAACCCCTTGTAAAGACTGACAGTCTCCGGGACGTGATGATCCATCCCCTGATGCTGCGCAAAATGCTCATCCTCTTTCAGCATCTCCACCGTACCCTCACGGGCGATAGCGCGGCCTTCCATGCTGTAATGCTCAGCAGTGAGAGCCAGAGGATATTTTTCTTCACTCAAACTGAGAGAAACACCACTGACAATATAAGAACTATCAACAGTCGCCAAAGGATACGCGTTAAATCCCACACCCTTCTCAACAATGCCCAAACCCTTTTTACCGTAATAACCGACAGGAAGAGTCAAAGTGTAATCAGCATGACCGGGGCTCCGCAATACAGGAACACGGACTTCGCGATCCTCGACTGAAAGACTGACAAGGTCCCCATCTTCAAGACCCATTTCCTCAGCGGTATGGAAACTGATCAAAGCAGCATTATCCCAAGTCAACTTCGTGATTGGGTCCGGAGCTTCCTGGAGCCAGCCATTATTCGCAAACCGGCCATCATAACAAGAACCACTGGTCGCCAGAACCACTTCGAGCGCTTCAGGATAAGGAAGATCAGCAATCTCAACAGAACCAAGAGCAGCAGCAGCACCACCGGCATTTACCGCTGTTGATTTCTCAAGCTTCGGCCCCTTTGCAAAACCATCGCGCAAAGCAGCCACCCAGTCAGCACCGCCAACCGCAGCAAAAGTTTTCTTTACCGCATCGAGAGGCAAATCGGAATTTCCTTCAGCATCCGCAAGAAGGGAAAGTAAAAATGCATTTTCCGAAACCCCTCCCCAGAGAGGATCGATCATGGGCTGCTGAACCGAATAAACACCGGAACAACTCCAGTGATCACCCCAGGATTCCAGGTAATGAGCACCCGGCACATGCCAATCAGCCGCCTTCGCAGTTTGATTCAGACGATTACTGAGATGAACAACATTTGCCACTTTCCCAAGCAACTCGCCAAATTTCAATTCGGACGGAGCATCAAACACCGGATCACTTTCCCCAACGATAAACAGATGCTCAACAGCGCCACCATCAATCGACTTAGCAAGATCCGAGATACCCTTAAATTCAGGCAACTTATGATTCACCAGAGACACAACCGGACCAAAAGCCCCAAGCGCCTGATTAATTGCCGCAACTACCAAATGAACCTCACGATCATGACGAGAACCGGCAAGAACCAAACTCTTCCCAGCGGAAACAGCCAGATCAGCAGCGCACTCGCGAATCCAATCCAAATTAAAGACTGAAGAATTCACCTTTCCTTTGCCGGCAGCAGCGATAGCAGCAAGACCGGCATCACCCGTCTTTGCGGCCAACTCACTCGCCAGCAATAGAGCAATCGAAAGAATCTGACTCGGAGAAATCCGGTAGCGATGATCCGCAGTGCCACCCGTCAAAGTGAAAGCCGCTTCCGCCACATAAAGACGATTCACCGCACCATCAACACCATCCACGTTACGACCACGGAAAAATTCCGCCATTGAGTCCTCACCCACTGGCTCATACCCGAGAAAATCACAATCCAGGGAAAAAATCTTCTCCGCCTTATCCAACTGCGGGACAGGAACAATCCCTTTTCCATACAACTCTTCAGAAGCCTGATCCGAGCCCACCGAATCAAGCGGTGCGCAGGTATAAAATGAAGCACCGGAATAACGAGCAGCAAGCTCAGCCAAGAGGCGATTTCGAGTAGGCGATGTCGATCGAGGCAAAACAAACGCCGTCTTCGATCCACTCCCGGCTTTTTGAAAGGCGTTAAAATACCCCTCTTCGAAATCCTTACGAGTCGTTGGACTACCCGATTTCAAATAACCTTTCGAACGATCCTGATCGTAAAGGTCCAGAATCGAAGCCTGAGTATAAGCATCAGATCCGCCTGACTTCGCCGGATGAAGGCGATTCCCATCCACCTTGGTCGGACGCCCTTCAAATGTCGACACAACAAGCGGATCACAACCAACCCCATTCAAACGCGGCTTGGCGGACGAATAATAGAGAGCACGACCGGGAACCAGCCACTCCACATGATCATTAAAAGGAACCAAGTGACGAAGCGGGCGGCTACACGCCACACCAAAACCAGCCAGAGCAGTCGAGGCCCCCATCAGCTTCAAAAAGCCTCGACGAGAATCCTCACCCCCTTCGAGCTCAGCGGCTCCCTGCGGGAACTCACGCTGCAACCAACCCTGAAACTCTTCAGAACCCTGCAATTCACCCTCACTGCGCCAGTGAGTGCGCGATGCTTCAGGCTCTTCGGGATGGATCCACTTACGTTTCATTCAAAAAGAAAATCTTAATTCCACACTCAACTACACCACTATCGGTGACAGGCCGCGCAGTCGGTTGGCGGATTTACATTCCAGGATTTCTGCAAATGCGCGCCAAGGAGCTTCTCATCCCAGGTCTTATCCGCATCTGCTTCTTTCAATTCTTCAGCTTTACCACCTTTACCGGCGATTTTCGCATAAAACTCATTCGCATCTTCATCTTTTGCCTCCCAGGCAAGATTGGTAACCTCATCCAGAGGCCGAAGGTGCTCATCAACATTCCGGTGACAGTCCAAACAGAAACTCATACTGAGCGTCTTCGCGTGGTAAACCACCGGCATCTCGTCAACGCGTCCGTGACACTCAACACAACTCACACCGCGATTCACATGAACCGAATGGTTAAAATACGCATAATCAGGAGTTTCGTGAACCTGCACCCAGGGAATCGGCTTCCCGGTGTAATTCTCACTGTTCGTATCCATCGCCTGACGGAGCGGCTCAAGCTTAACCGAATCGGACTTCACCTTTCCGGGGCCGTGACAATTCCAGCAAACCTGTGCGGCCGGAATATTGGAATGCGGAGAATTTTCAACAAAAGTGTGACAGTAGCGACAATCCAGTCCCAATTGCCCGGCATGAACGCTGTGATCAAAAGGAATAGGCTGCTGAGGCATGTAGCCGACACGCGTAAATTTCGGCGTCCACGAATACCATGCCAGCGCCACCACTGCCGTACCAAGAGCGCCAAGGCAGACAAGGATTTTGACAGGAAGAAGGTTGGTCCAACGTGGAAAAAGATTACCCATTTTTATGCTTGAGAGGTGGCCACTAAATCGCTTGTGAAATATTTCACAAGCTCTTTTTTTGGAAAATACGAAGGATTCTGTTCAGAGGTTGCATTTCCCTTTCCTGAATCGCACATTACCCGTCCAAAACTCCTTGATTTTCAGAGCTTACGCATGCCCCGCCTTTCGAAGGAAGACAAAAAAACCGCTCCGAAATTTATCGGAGCGGTTTCCAAAAAAGATACAAAGTAAGCTTACGGACGAAACTCAGAGATCTGACCGTTGTAAGGATTGATCTGAAGGCAGAGAAAGTTATCGGGACTATCGTCGTCCGTGGCACCTTCACCCTGCACCAAAGTCACATACCAGGTCTCAGAGCCTTCGGCCCTGTATGGGAGATCTGTAGATCCATCCGGCCTGAAGCGGAAGGCAATGTAATCAGTGGGCTCAAGTTTGCCACCTTCCCCTACCGGGGCATCGTAAACACCTTCCGTAGGTGAGACAAAACCGAATTTTTCGTCAGTTCCGCTCGCTCTCTGAGTTCGCAAAGGAACAATAGTACTCAACCTCTGGCTCACAGCGACCGGTGAACGAATCCGAAAGAAGCTGCTCACAGGAACAAGATCCCCTTCTGCATCATACTGGAACAACTGAAACGCCCTGACCAACTCCTCAGTCTCAGCATTGGCGTAATCAGCAAGCTTGAAGAAGCGAACCTCAACATCAGCACTTTTTGAGATGGCCAACTGCTGCGCAAGCGTCAATTGGTTTCGAAGGAGCGAACCTTCCGCACTTAGAGTGTTGGAAGTCATCAAGCTGAACAAATTCGGCGCGGCAAAAGCGAGCAGCAACCCGACGACAGCGAGAACAATCATCATTTCGATGAGAGAAAAGGCCTGAATCACATTCTTTCTTAAATTCATAATCAATTGAGACAATTCTAAAATATTACCTGAGACAAAGGGATTCGATCCAAAGACGGATCAGCCAGCCCCACCGCCAACTTGCTTATTGTTGCGTGTTATTTCCTTCAAAAGTACTCCACTTGGCGCTTCGGAGCATTACCAGAGTGCTGAATACTTTGTGATTGATCCTTTCCTCATTCAAAGCATCCACCATCTTGATGACATCCGCATCATACTCGTCCGTCTTCTTAAAAAGCCCGTTCAGAGCAGACACGACCTCTGATGGTTGCTCAGCTCCGGACTGGGCCTGCAACTGCACTGCATTGGACTCATCGAGAGCAACCATGGTGACACGAACCAAAGGAGGAACCTGCTGCGCATACTTCTTGATAATGGTATTTGAATCGAAGAAATAGTCCGGGGCGATCTCACTGTGAGTCTCTTTACGATCACCGTCAGCCACCTCAATTGAATCCCTCGGAGCGATCACCAAAGTAACAATATTCTCGGCAAGAGGATTGAGAAACTCCTCAAAGCTCCCATCACCTGCAGACCCGGTCTGATTGTACCATTTAGTGAAAGCCTGCGGCTGATCAGCTTCGCGCTCTTCAATCCCATCCTCAAAAATCTGGTTGGACTCCGCAGGTGGACGGAACTCCATCAGGCGATAGCGATATTTTGGCTCAGATTTCACGAAGGAAGGGCGGAACCGAATATCACTGCCGTGAGCAACAAAGTACCCGCGTCCATTAAAGAGGTTATTCAGATTCCGGAAGCGGGTCGAAAAACCCAGCGGGGCCTGAAAAAAGATAGCGTGCCCCGTCAAAGTAGCGTCTGTGCTTCCCCCGATTTTGGAAGCCTCCATTGTGGCAAAGTGAAGCTCGGATGTCTTCACATACTCATCAGGCGAATTGTCTTCGTCCGTATCAATCAGGTCATAATAGGTGTTCATCGCTGCCTGACCAATATTCTTGGTCATGATGTCGAAAGCGACCCGCGCCTCGCGAAACTGGCCAATCCTGTTTTCAGAGTAGCGCCAGCTTTTTTGAACCTGATCCAGAAGGACGGTCATCATCAGCATCAAAACGCTTAAAATCCCCATCGCTACCATTAGCTCGATCAGAGAGAAGCCATGCCGTCTTGAAATTGTAAATTTGTTCATTCTCATATCCGAATTCTACTTCGTGTAATCCTGACCCATTTTCGCCACCATTGTCTGGTAGCTTGAAATAATATCAAAGTTCTTGGGGTCATCCCATTTAAACTGATTGCTGGCTGAGTCACGCCCACCCACTGCTCCGACCTCAATAATCACAAGCCTCAGATTGGGATTGAGCTCACCGTCACCAAAGTCATACCCGGCGAACTTTCCTCCACCAACACTGGCAGGAAGCTCTCCGGAGCCTGAAGAGGGAATCCGAATTCTTGCGGAGTAAATATGCTCCAACTCGCCCCGTTGTTTCTCCTCCAATTCCTCTCCCTGAGAATCATAAAAGCGTTGCTGATCATTAAAGGAATCCAAGGGGGACCCCCCCCCGCCTTTCCCTTCGAATGGAGTCAACTGAATCTCACTGAGAATCCCCTGGTGAATCCGGGCTTCAATCGCCTGATCACCGGCCTCCCGCATGGTATTCATCCCCTGCGGGATCAATCCCAGAAGCGTAACCATGGCCACGGCGGCAATCGCCATTGCAATGGTCACCTCCACCAGACTGAAAGCTCTGGAATGACTCGTCTGTATATTCTTCATAATTTATCAGATCTAAATATCCTCACGCGAAACACAGGTTTCAACATTAAGGGGCAAATCTACGGGGATTCACGACGCGGAACTTATAGAATTCATCGATGGAAATCGAATTTGCATCCGCAAAATCAGGCACCTCAGGATCATCAGGGTCGATATAGCGCTCAACAATGGAAGAACCGCGGTACTCAGCCTGAACAGTGTCCAGCGCAGGGTTCCAATTCTCATAGTCAGTGCTGTTATCTCTTCTCGACTGCTTCAAGACCTGAGCCCGATAGTGAACACGGAAAGTGTTCGACTTCGTGGTGAGACGCTGATGGATATTAGTGTAAGGGCGCTCGCGGGAATTGTCCCCGACCAGAGAATGATCTCTCCAATATTTACCATTCTCCATGTCCTCAAGGGTTGGCTCGTAAGTGCCGATCTTCGCTTTATTGGAGTTAATCCCGAGACGAACCGCGATCTCTTCTGTGATCAAGTGGATATCGCAAATCTCTGTTGCTGACTTGAAGATTTCACCCTGGTCAAACTTCGACCTGAATTGTTCCAGTGTCGCATCCTCGACAATAACACCCCGTAGACGCTTGCCTTGAAGCTGACCGTTGTAGGGAGCATCACGCCAGTGGTAACCCCGACCGCGACCGCGATTGTGCTTGTAACTCTCGTGCCACTTATTCGGAATACAGAGGATCAACTCCGAACGGAAGACTCCGCGAATCGCCGTGCTACGGTCAATATGCCTATAAGGCAGGATGTCGTAATTCATGTTGATCCGACCCGCCGTGGAAAGCGGCTCACTGATTGCATAAGGCTCAACCACCGGCATCCAGAACAGGTCCATAATCAGGTGATCAGGCGGGGTTTCAGCCCCGGGGTGCGAAGAGTAACCAGCCCCAATGACATTTGGACGGAACAGAAGGGTCTGCCAGGGCCTGTTGTCATCAGCCTGGGTTGGCAGAGAACCAAACATCCCCGGTCCGGAGACAATCCGGTTCGGTGAGAAGTAAGCAGGGCCACCTGACTCCGCCTTCTCAGGATTACTGAAGTAAGGGAAATCTCCATAGTTCCGAAGCGCTTCCCAGTGATGGACAAGCTCCTGCTCGAACTTGGTTTTCAAGGCGTGAACATTTCCTTCATCAGGCTTGTTGATGTAAGGGCCGTCAATCATCGTCCCGGCACCATTGTCAAAATCACCATACAACTGGACATCCTCAGATTTCTCAGTGGCAAACGGAAGCGGCGCGGCACCCCGATAAGGACGATTGCCCGGCAAACCGGTAACAATCAGATAATCCTTACTGTCGTCCGCGTTGAATCCGGTCACCGATCGTCCCAGTGCATTCGTCAAAGAGTGGGCCATCTTCTGATTTTTCCCGTAATTCCGGTGCGGCTGAAAATAGTCATCGTTTTTGTCGATTTCAGGACGTGCCGCAATAATCCGCATATCCCCATGCGCAACAGCGACAGACTTCACAATATCACCGTTGTGAACATAGGGACCACTCCAGTGAATCGTCGCATCAGCCATCCGACCTCTCAAATTGAGATATCTCGTATTTCCGGAGTAGATCGCATTGTCAGCCGGGCCGACACTGTTGGACCAGCGACCACCTTTCAACTGAGCCGATGTCCATTCCGTATCCCACGGATTTGCCGGATCAGCGGTAAGACTGGCCATTTCCAACACCCCGGAAGAATCGGAACTCAGAGCATTAAATTCATTCACATAACCTGGACGACCGGTAGCCATAATCAGCTCATTTGTTCCGTGACTGAAGCTGGGATATTCCAACTCAATCGTCTGAACGAGAGTATTGGCATCTGCCCCGCTTCCATCATCCTGATACGAATTCTCCGTATATTCGCCACCATCGTAAATCCGGAATTCCACGTCTCCACCGGAGAAGCTCACTCCGCTCCCGCCAGTGACTTTGAAAGGAACTGTGACCAGGTCGTAACGATAAGACTGACTGGTATTCTCCACGCCGTTATTCCCGATATCCCGAGCATTGGAGACGGCACCCAGCGCATCCTCCAACTTATCATAACCGCGGTCCAGAGGAGTTAATTTACAGCGAACATGAGGACTGGTAGAATCCTGTTTGTCCCACATCTGCCGCCATACAGACCCCGCCTGACGACGGTAAGCCCTGTCACCGAGCACGTCACGTGCTTGAAAGGTAAAAGGAAAAGGCATCAGACCACCCCAGGCTCGCACTCCACCCTCGCGGTGAGGCTTGATCCAGTTTGTCGCCCAGATGTAGGTCGAGGCATCACCGCCGCCATTTCTCTGGAGGTTGCCCTGACCGGAAAACCCGAGGAACTCAATACCGCCGGTTTCGCCACTGAAGGTCATTCCGTTTTTCTTCTCAATGTGAACTTCCATGTCCGGATTGATCCCGCTCCATCCGATACTCGGGCTGAAGAGATTAAAGAGAAACACTGCCTGAGCCATTTTTTCCCCGTCCTTCAAACGAAGCTCATCTCCTGTTCCGGCAAGAAGGCCCCGGTTGAATTTTGCACTGGTCGGATTTGCGAGAACAGCCGCTTTGTAGGAATCACTGAGGAAAGCAAGGTTCCAGTTCCAGTTCCACTCTTTGAACGCAGCCTCAAATTCCTCTTCAGCTTCTGCATCGCCTCCATTCGCGGCAGTCTTCAGCGCTGTCAGCCATGGAGGCCATGAACTGGGAGTTTCCTGCCTCACCGCTGGTGCAAGTGGAGGCAAGTTGGTGTATTGCTTAATATCACCGGGATCCTGCTGACCATTTCCGCGATAACCATTAACACCGGGATACTGAGGATGCCCTCTGGTGACTTCCGCCACACAGGAAATCATAATTTCTGAACTCGATAGAGTGAAAAAGCGACCAATACCCTTGGTGCCGTCAATTCGAATCGGCGTGACCTGACCGTGCCCCTTTTGTCCAAACCCTTTGTTAAAATCATTACCATCACGCCAGTTGGTAAAAGTCCGGTGCTTAGAGGAGTTCACCTTTTTAAATGCTTGTTCGAATTGCTTACCGTAAACGGTATCATCATGAAGATTGGTCGAACGAATGTAGTCAAATATCAGAGTCAGAAGCTGCTTTGTGTCAGCCTCTGAATACTTGCCGGTAAAACTACCGCCATATCCCGGCACTTTCTTGTCGAGGAATTTGTAAAGATATTCATACAACTCCTTGTTTCTCGGAATGCTCTCGTAGTCGTAGATATCACTATCAGCCTGCCCACGCTTGAAAATGTATTCGTAACGACCAAACTCACTCGAATCTTCCCCCATCGATGCACAATAGTGAATCAACCTGTCAAATGCGGTCAGCTTCAGGTCATAGTCCTCAGAGCCATACTCCGCTTCATTAATCGGCCAGATGGCAACACGCGGCTTATTGTGAAGGTTAACCTCAGGAGCCCGACTCACTGCGGTAATAAAAAACTTTGCCCTCTCCAGATATTCACTGAGCTCTTCTTCAGGGAGAGCTTTTCCTTTCGCATCGGGAAATTCAGCCACCGTCCGGTCCGGACGCATGATGATATCATCAATTGTCGGGAACAGATTATCTTTATCCGCAATCAGCCCATTGGCCTCTTCCTCATTTCGGGTATCAATCAGACGCGTTCCCGACTCTGAACCCCCACCGACAACACGCGGGACAATTCGAAAAAGCATCTCCATAGCATCCCGATCATTTACGATATCGAGAACTCCGGGAGCCAATGCAGGAATCAAGTGCGTTGAGGCAGGGTGACCGGGATAACGCTGCCACTCGTGCTGCGCAGGTTGGTACTTGGCCATGTCCATATCCATGTCGCCACCGGCTTTTGGAATGTCCCAGGCGAGACCACCCGCATGAACATTTACATTCAGCTTGGAAGTTTCGTCATCCGACCAGAACGCAAATCGAGCAACAATAGGATTTTCCTCCGATGCCGGAGTCGCCCCGGTAAAGGGCTTAAATTTCCCCGACCCGGCGATCACTGTGCCCAGGCTTCCATCAGCGGTTTGATAGATCCATTTAGCAGGCATCGCCGGATGACCACCGATCAAAGTCAGCTTTTCTTCATCCTCAAGTATACCCGCAGCCTTTTGACCAATCCGCCCCTCATCCGAGAGTGTGTGAAGGTTGTCGTAATTGTAGCGGAATCCTTCCACTCCACGATCATCATCCCCAATCGCTTTTGGCCAGGCGGGAGTTTCAGCAGCAGCTGGATTCACAATTGGGTAGTAGACCTTTTTGCCCCGAATCACCGGCTCGTTCAAATCGACATACTGCTCGGGCTGAGAGCTCCAGCCCAACATGTCATCAAAATCTGTCGTCGCTCCCAAGACATCCCCTTCAACCATCGTCTCATCGGAATAGAGCTTGAAGAGGGAAAGCAAATTTCCTGAATCATCCCACACCCGAATCGCACCAGGCTGCGAAGCCCAGGCATTGGTTGAGGTATCCACATCAACCGTAGTCGCCTTGCGAATCTGGCCGATTGCCATGTTCACTGCCTGCTCAGCAACCTGCTGTGCCTGGAGGCCGTGTGAATAAGTGTTTGAAGCGGTTCGCTCACTGTTTGCGAGTGAGAAAAACGTCAGCACCAGAATCGTCGTCAACGACATAATCGTGAGGACAGTGATCAACGCGACACCGCGTTTCCCGGCTTTGTTTTTGTTGCCCCGAGGGATCGAAAAGAATCGGGTCTTTCGAATTTTTTCCGCAATTTTCATTTTATATGAGGTGGTTGAATTGAAGCAAAAGGGACCCGGAACGGGACTTCACAAATGTTTTACAATGTAAACTGATGCAATTACAATGACAATACAAGACAATTTTGCTGAACAGGCCAAATTTTTGGCTTTACGATGTATTTACGTCGCGAATTTCAGACTACGGAATCTGAAATAGCAAATCAGGGCCACCGGAGGCAAACCTTTTCTGATCTTTTCAATGATTTCCAGCCATAAGCTGCTCAAGCTCCGGAACAAATCCTGGATAGGAAGTCTCGATACACTCCGTTCCTCGAATGATGGTTTCACCACTGGCGTATATCCCGGCGATCGCAAAAGCCATTGCAATGCGGTGATCTCCCAGGGATTCCACCTCTGCACCCTGCAATTCCTCAACACCGGTGATCTCCATCCCATCGGCAAATTCCTGCACGGGAACCCCCATGCGTCGGAGATTCTCTGCCACCGCTGAAATCCGGTCGCTCTCTTTGACCCGAAGCTCAGCTGCATCTTTGATTACTGTTTTCCCTTCCGCCATCGCAGCAGCAACAGCCAGAATTGGAATCTCATCGATAAGACGGGGAATTTCCTCTCCACCTATTTCAATACTGCGAAGATTTCCTCCGATGACTTCCACGGAACCCATCGGCTCGCATCCCGATTCATCGATTCGCTCGTTGATAGTTGCCCCCATGCGGATCATTGCGCTGAGAATACCTGTCCGGGTGGGATTCATTCCCACATTGTTAACAAGCAACCTCGAACCCGGCTGCGCAGCAGCTGCAACAATCCAGAACGCGGCGCTCGAAATATCTCCGGGAACCACGATATCGCGGGACTCGGGAATCTGCCCGCCCCAGATTGAAACGGTATCGCCGTCTCTCAAATTCTTCACGAGGAGATAATTCAGCATTCGCTCGGTGTGATCCCTCGAAGGGTATGGCTCACTGACCGTTGTTTTCCCTTTAGCGAACATTCCGGCAAGCATCACCGCACTTTTCACCTGGGCACTTGCCACCGGCGATGCGTAATCGATCGCGCGAACAGTCTCCGCACCCGTAATATTGATTGGCGGGGTTTTCCTGTCTCCCCTGCCGACAATCTTCGCTCCCATTTTTTCGAGAGGAATAGCCACCCGGTTCATAGGGCGCTTGCTGAGCGACTCATCACCAATCAGCTGAGAAGAAAAAGGCTGAGCCGCGAGAATCCCCGACAGAAGACGCATCGTCGTCCCGCTGTTTCCGCAATCGATAGGACGCTCCGGTGGATCAAACTGTCCCCGGCACCCATGAACCCGAAGTCGATTATCCGATCCCCCAAGCTCTTCTATTTTCACTCCCAAGGAGCGCATCGCCCCAATAGTGGAATAGCAGTCTTCACTCGGAAGGAATCCGGAAATTTCGCAAACCCCGTTCGACAAGGCGGCAAACATCACGGCGCGATGCGAAATACTTTTATCTCCCGGCACGATCAACTCGGCAGAGAAATTATTAACTTTTTTAATTTTCAGGTCGGACATAGCGCAAATTTGCGTAAAAAACCGGGTGAGATTCCTCAGGAATCCTCTCGAAGCGATGAGGCGCGAGTTAAAAAGCTGCGAAGCTCGTCTGTGTCAAGTTTCCCGATGGCCTCTTTCCACTTTTCCAATTCGGAAGAAAAGGCATTCAACTGACCGAGAACCGCTTCTCGATTTTCCATCAAGATGCCAGTCCACATCCCGGCGTGCCCTCCCGCAATTCTCGTTGTGTCGCGGAATCCACCCCCGGCATACTGCCCGGCGTTCGACCGCGCCCCCAAAATTGTGTTCACGAGAACCGCGGCCACTACATGTGGCAAATGACTGACCGAGGCCACCAGCTCATCGTGTTCCGGAGGGGACATACGACTCACTCTTGAACCGAGACTCTCCCAGAAATCAGTGAGAGCTGAAACCTGACTCAAGGTTTCCCCGTCGGAATTTCCGGGGGTCAAAATCACGGGAGCCTCCTGAAACAGTTCCGCTTCCGCGAATTCCATTCCTGACTTTTCCGATCCAGCCATAGGATGACTGCCAATAAACGAACCGCCCTTTTTCTGAACGATACTCTCGACAGAGTTCACCACCGACTGCTTCACGCTTCCTACATCAGTGACAAGCAAACGCTCTCCCGGGCTGGCCTCTGGAAAATCCGATACTGCATCCGCCATCGCGCCGACCGGCATGCACAAGATCGCCAGGTCGGCTCCCGCAACAACTTCAGCGATGCCTGTAGAGGCAAAGTCTGCAGATCCGGACGCCCGCAATTCCTCTACAGCCTCTTCGCGACGAGCCCAGGCTCGAAGCTCAATTGACGGCGAATACTTACGAACCGCTTTCAACAAAGACCCACCGATCAGGCCGGGACCCAGCACAGCAATCCGGCGAAACGGATGGGGCAAATCTTCGCTCAGGGGACTTTGAAGTAAATTTTTCCTCCCGGATTATTGGGATCAGGAATCTCCACGGGGGTTCCCCGGGGAAGTGGTTCGCCAGTGGGTTGACCGGAAGAATCGTATTTCTCTACAGAAATCTGTCCCAATGAGGAACCGCTGCCGGCCAAGGTCACTGAAAGTGCATCACCGGGAACTCGATTGGCAAACTTCATTTCGCCTACGCTCGGGGGACCGGTTTTCTTCGGAGGATCGGGTTTTTCGATTTTCTCAGGCTCCTCCTTTTTGGGAGCGGGAATTTCAGCGATCTCCTCTTTCTTCTCCATTTCGCGAATCTCCCTGCGGCTGGGACCCGTGTTTTCCTCACCGGAAAAACCGAATCGATTGTTTGGATTCCCATTGGGAGCCGGACCACCGGCTTCAGCTCCATATTCACCATCAGGATACTGCGAATCCGCAGCGCCCTCTCCATACCGGGCTGCTTCAGCAGTCGGATTGCTTGCCGGAGGCGGAGGATAATTTCGGTTCTTACAACTGATCGATGCGATGGAAATCAACATCATCAAAGCAAGGCTGGTCAAACTGACGAACTTCATAACAATACGTGAACGAAAACAATTTTGTACTACTAAGAGATTAAAAAATGTTTTTAAAACTTCTCAAGTAATAATCTAACCCTCTTTCGGGCAATGAACCAACGAAAACAGGGTTTTCGGTAAACCGAAAACCCTGCTCCGAAGAATTTTTAAGTAAACCTAAAAGATCAGCCCTTCCAGTTATCCAGAACTGACTTGGCTTTTTCACGACCACCTAGACCGAGAGCAATCGCTCCACCCACACCCAGCGCGAATGCTGAAGCGATAATCGCAGCAGTGATAAGCATTTGGAATGTATCGTTTGTCAGGCTCGAGATGTTCGCTTTCTGAAGAGCAACTGCTCCGAGGAAAACAAGGATCGCGATACGTGCGTATTTGGCCCAGAAAGCACTGTGCGGCTCAATAAGTTGACCAACGATGTTCGCTACATACATGGCCACAGCAAAAATGATGATCGCAGCAAGAATGCGGAAGTAACCGGGAACGAAATCCTGAGCAAGGTCGGAGATAAATCCGAGCTGCATCGTAGCAATCGCCTGAGCACCAATAACAACGAGAATTGTCGCCATGGCAACATAGCTGATTACGAGAGAGAGAGGTTTGCCCGCAATCAAATCACCGCCTTGATAACCTAGCTTCGAAGGAAGCGTATCCACTCCGATGGAGCTGAGGATATTGGAAAGCACTTTCTGAACAATCACCGCAATAAGGTAACCGATCGCGAAGAGAATAATTCCGCTGAAAAGATTAGGGATGTAATCGAAGATCTGATCGATCATGTTACCGATCGGTTCAGAAATCTCAGTCATTTCCAATGCTTTGAGAGCATTCGGGATCATCATGAGGATGATGCCAAAGAAAGCGATCATACCAACACCGTTGGTAATCGGCTTGGTTTCTTCCATGCCGAGGCGTTCATCAACTTTGGATGCAGTGAGCAGCCCGACGAGAATATTTTTAACCAAAGTAGCAACGATCCAGGCGACAAAACCAATCACTGCTGCTGCAAGTAAGCGGGGAATAAACTCGAAAATCTGAGTCAAAATTCCCTGCAGGGGTGCAACAGCTTCTTCCTCGCCGGCTTGCGTAAGCGCAAAAACAACGATGAAAAGCATCATCAGGTAAAAAACGAAAGTCGCGATCCCTTTTTCCGCTCCAGCACTGTCCTGTCCAAGAAGCTTGGAGAGACGTTCGTCCAAATTGGTTTTTCCGAGCACTTTCCGAATCAGCCCGCTTATGAGCTTGGCAAGGAAAAAGCCAACGATGATGATGAGGAGCGCAAAAACCCAAGGACCCGCAGGTCCGAGTATTCCAAGCCATTCCTGGATCTTTTCTGTAATTTTCATTGTATCTAATTTATTGGTGTTAGGGGAGTCCCATTCATATTGAACGGGTGTTCAACATCTTCATTGAAGAGTCGAACTTGGGGCGCAAAAGTCACAATCATTTTTTCCAAAAATGATCAGACACTTACTTCATCAATTGATAAGCAAGTTTTCCTTCACGTCTACGAAAGAATTGCTATTTTTCCTTCATTTCCCGAAATTCTCCCCCGCTTTTCCTCAAAACCCGCTTCCACTCCTTCACGTCGTCGTCTTTTGGCTCAAATGCGATGAATTGAATGGGAACCTCGCCGGCTGATTCCTCTTTCAGTTTTTTGACCACGTCCTTGATGCTGTCTCTTATACACATCTCCGAGCCCACGAGACCGAGGCTGATCTC
>CAJXQE010000003.1 GCA_913058215.1 uncultured Verrucomicrobiales bacterium | reverse complement strand
GAGATCAGCCTCGGTCTCGTGGGCTCGGAGATGTGTATAAGAGACAGGCATTGTATCGAGTGCCATGACAGCGACACCGAAAAGGGAGGATTCAATATCGAGCCTCTCACATCAGTGACGGCAGCGAATGCGGTTGAATGGCAGAAAGTCTGGGAGCAGGTGGCGCTCAAAGAAATGCCACCCAGGAAGAAAAAGCAACCTGATCACCTGGAGCGTATGCACTTTGCGAACGGCGTGATAGCGAGTTTGCAGGCAGCTTCGAAGGACCAGGGCGGTTTTCATGACCACCGATTACCCACCAAGGGTAATTATGTGGCCCACGAGCTGCTCTTTTCCGACGCAGTCAAAGAAGCTGAGCCGCCCTCTACCCCGTCGAGGATGTGGCGCATTCACCCCGCCGCCTATCTTGTTAAACTCAAAGAATTGGTTCACAACACGCCAGAATACAATCCTGAATATCCCGGGCAATTAGCCAGCGGTGACCCGGTGATCGTTTCGAAGGTCACGACTGACACGGGGGATTTGAGATTATCATTGGGATCCGATCAAGTCATGGGAATACGAAATGGTTCGGGTTGGACGAATGGGTTTCCTTCTGTCAGACCCGTTCAAAGTTTGAGTCAGGAGAGAGGACTGCAGGATTTTGCTGTGATGTACGAAGTGACCAGCGATGAAATGCAATTGCTGGTGACCGGTGCGAAAGCGGTATTGAAACACATGATGGTCGGCTCGGACGTACCGGATTACATGTGGAGGGATCCGGAGAAATATACCCTCAGCCGCACTAGTACGATGATCGTAGATGGCAAGAAAAAGAGTTTCGCCGATCGGGAAACCACCCATTTGTATATCAAAGGCTATCAACGCAAGTACAGCCCGTTTATGGACATCATGGCAACCGGGGAGTTACCCACCCAGGCTCAACTGGAAAAACTGGTACCCTTCCTCTTTAACGCCCTCACGGGGCGAAATCCCCGTGTTGAGGAATTGAACAAGCAGATTTCATTTATTCAAAATGAAGTGAAAGCACTGGGAAAAGTAGAGGGGCTTATCGTTGGTTGCGCTCCCATCTTTCTACACCCTGAAGCCTTGTATCGTTATGAATTTGGTAGCGGTGAGCCCGATCCATCCGGCCGGGTAATGCTTGCTGGAGAGGAGTTGGCTAATTCGATTGCAGGCGCGTTGACTTATATGTCGCCGGACCCTCAGTTGCAGGCGGCTCTCAAGCGAGGGGATTTGAAGTCTCGGGCTGATGTTCTTCGTGAGGTCACTCGGATTATGGATGAGGGTTCGATTCGCAAACCGCGCATTCTGAGGTTCTTTCAGGAGTACTTTGATTACCATCGTGCTCCTTCGATTTGCAAGGACACCAATTCTTTGAAGGCGGTTGGAGTTCAAACTGACGGGAATCAATACAACCTCCAGATGAACTATTTGGTTTCTGAAACTGATCGACTGATCGAATACATCTTAGAATCAGATCGTGATGTTTTGCGTGAGCTTTTAACAACGAACGAATGTATTGCAAGAGTCAGGCCTACGATCAAAGAAGAAAACCCCTTCAATACCTACAATGATGCCACTTCGATTGCTTTTTACGACAACACGGTCACCAAGTATAACAAAGGCAAGGGAAGAAAAAAATCAGTAACTGGTATTGAAGATATCGAGCGCCCGATATTTATACGTGAATACTGGGTATCAACCAGTGTTACGGGGCCTTCGCCCTGGGAGATGTTGACCTTTCCTGCCACCGAACGTTGCGGGATTCTCACCCAGCCCAGTTGGTTGATTGCCCATTCGGACGCGATGGAGAATCATGCGGTGCTTCGAGGGCGATGGATCAGAGAGCGGTTGCTAGGTGGCGGCGTGCCTGAAGTGCCGATCACAGTCGATGCAGTTTTACCCGATGAACCCAAAGAATCATTACGTCATCGTATGCGGGTGACTCGAGAGAGTGAATGCTGGCGTTGTCATCAGAAAATGGATCCTCTCGGGCTGCCGTTTGAAATGTTCAACCATGTCGGCAAATTTCGAAAAATCAAAAACGGGAAACAAGTCGATGAATTTGGCAATCCTGTTGATGCCAGAGGGGAGATTATCGCCAGTGGTGTGGAGGAACTGGATGGTAAGGTTGAAGACGCTTTTGAACTTATCCATCGCCTCGCCAATAGTGAATACGTGGAACAGGTTTTTGTGAGGCACGCCTTCCGTTACTGGATGGGCCGTAATGAAACGGTTAATGATGCTCCAACCCTCAAGGCTGCGCATAAGGCATATCAAGATAATGAGGGGAGCATGAAGGCCCTCATTATCTCACTGCTTACTTCAGACTCATTTCTCTATCGTAAACCCGCACAAAACTAATGAAAACAAATACGCTAAACAGACGAGACATCATTAAGAGATTCGGTGCGGCAGCCGGAGCGAGCACGGCAGCTCCCTTTTACACTGCATTGGCAGAGGACAAAAAGGTGAGTCAGCCCCAAGGTGGCAGGCAGCCCAAGAGAGTTGTGTTTTTCCTGCAGTCTCAGGGATTCAGTGATGCGAATTGCGCAGTCAAAGGAATTAGATCCGGCAAATCACTTCAATCAGAAGATCTCCCGGTTTTTATTGATCCTTTAGCGCCTCACCGTGACAAACTCACGATAATTCAGGGCCTGCACGGCAAGCACACCAGCCCGGCTCACAGTGCTTACTATGGATGTCTGGGTGGCTACAGAAGAAATAAGTCCACCCCCTTTGACATCACCATTGATTGCGCATTGAGCAAGGTGCTACCCAAGGCGCCTGTGCCTCTTTTGAGTGTGGGCATGGAATCGCTGAATCGGATGAAACAAGTTCCCATTTTCCATGCAACCTCTGCCTGGGGACCCGGGGATAAGGCGTCCATGATCTGTGACCCAACCTTTCTATACCGGCTCATGTTTGGATCTGTCGCCACTGGCAAGCAACGAAAGACTTACGATGAAAATTCTAAGATGTTGGATTTTATCGCCAAGACCTCAGCCGAAAGCGCTGGAACCTTACCAGAGAGTGGTCGGGAAAAATTGAATCCTTATAGCGATATAAGCACATTCCGGGACAGTGTCAGCTCCATGTCAGACAGTCTCAAAACCTACATGCCTGAATTTGACGAAAAATACTCAGCCCCCCAACATGAAACAGATTGGCATGACGCTATGCTTGATCTGACGATTGCGGCACTGAAAGCGGGCCTCACGAATGTGGCCACGATTAATTCAGGCTGCGGCGAATTCTATGGTTCATGGGAGGGCTTAGGCATCGATCAAAGGGGGCATTCATTGGGCCACTTATCGATGACATCCAATATCTGGACAAAAATTCGCCAATACAACATGCGAATGTTGTCGAAACTGGTCCAGGCCCTTGAGGAAACGCCGGAAGGCAATGGCACCATGATGGATAACACCTTGATTGTTTATACCAGTAACAATGCTGATAAACAGCACACCAAAGGCGCAAGTTGGCCCTTTATGACTCTGGGTAATTTTGGAGGAACGATGCAGGAAGGTCACTATATGAAAATCGAAAATG
The DNA here is from genome assembly GCA_913058215.1 of uncultured Verrucomicrobiales bacterium. Lineage (GTDB taxonomy): Bacteria > Verrucomicrobiota > Verrucomicrobiia > Verrucomicrobiales > DEV007 > Arctic95D-9. The sequence continues at coordinate 62,287 of CAJXQE010000003.1, read as the reverse complement.
ATCGCCCGATCAACAGCTTCTATGCCACCTTACTCGAAGCGGCGGGTCACCCTGTTGAGCATTTCAATCTGGGAGGCGCCTATGAAAAATACGATACCGGAAAAGGGCCGCTAAGAGAATTATTGGCTTAGCTTATGGGTTTCATAAAGTCCCTGTATCAAGTGTAATCCCCTCCACCCCCCCCGAGCGTTTAGGTATGGCGAATTGAAACCTACAAACTAACCAAATAGGTTGGGTGCACTTGGAGGGCTTCTCGCTCAAAAGATCGTCATCATGAAAAAAGCACTCATACTTCTCCTCACACCACTTATCGCCCTGCCGCTTCTAGCGAGCAAGGCCTCTGAAAAGCCGAACATTGTTTTCATCTTTTCAGACGACATGGGCTACGGAGACCTGGGCTACACGGGTTCGTCTCAGATCAAAACCCCCAACCTGGATAAGCTGGCAAAGGAAGGCGTGATCTTCCCACAAGCTTACGTCACGGCATCTGTCTGTGGCCCGTCACGTGCAGGGGTGCTAACCGGGCGTTACCAACAGCGCTTCGGCTTCGAAACCAATCCTCGTGGCGGCCCACACCTCCGTCCCGAGAAGATCGGCCTCCCCGGTCGCGAACTGACTCTGGGCAACCGGATGCAGGAAGCCGGGTATCACACCGCCGCTATCGGCAAGTGGCACATGGGCGACACCGATAACTTTTATCCCACGGAACGCGGCTTCGATTATTTCTTCGGCATGCGCGGAGGCGGCCACCGTTACCATGTGACACTGGAGCCCATGGAAAATATTTGGTATCGCAACTTCGGGCTTGAGCGCATGGGCAAAAAGCTCGACGAGGTAGAGGTGCCGTACCTAACCGACTGGCTTACCGAAGATGCGATGAATTATATTAGCCGGCGCGAGGAAAACGACGAACAGCCCTGGTTTGTCTACCTCGCCTACAATTGCCCGCACGGCCCATTACAAGCCAAGGATGAGGACATCGCCCGCTATCCAGACGTCGAGCCAAAGGGTCGACGCACCTACTGCGCGATGGTCGATTGCCTTGACCAAAACGTAGGCCGATTGATGGAGCACCTTGAGAAAACCGGAGAAGCGGACAATACCGTTATCGTCTTCATGAACGACAACGGAGGCAGCACCGAAACGGTCCACGCCCTCAACGCGCCATTCTGGGGGCATAAGGGAACCTTCTGGGAAGGCGGGATCCGCGTCCCCATGTTTATTCACGGCTTAGATGTGGAGGCCGGAGACTACCCACACCCAGTGAGTTCTCTTGACATTATGCCAACGATGATGGCACTCGGTGGAAAACCCTTCGAGCCCGAGACGATAACTGCACGCGGCAAAAAAGTACCCGTCATTTATGATGGCGTAAACCTGCTGCCCTATCTAAATGGCGAAATGCACGATGCACGCCCACACCAACAGCTATTCTGGCGCTTGATGCCAAGCGGCAGTGCCATGCGCGATGGGGACTGGAAGCTGATTTTCACCACACACCAACCACCACAGCTCTACGATCTGGTTAGCGATCCCGCCGAACGCACGGACTTAGCCCCCGAGAACCCCGCTGTGGTAGCCCGCATGATGGAGGCACACGGAAATTGGTGCAACAGCTTCGAGCGCGCACCGATATGGCTTGGTCTCGACAATCATAGCCGACTACACCGGAAGGAATACCAACTGACTCAGCCTGGGGTGCCCCAAAAATAAAAGCTTACTTCATTGCCATTTCAATGCTTTCGCCCCCTTGCAGGCTCTTTGGCTTGATTTAACTCTTGTCCCGGAGTCGGTTTACCAGCATTTCCAATCGCTCTTTTCGATGAGGGGCAATCTTGTCTGTCTTTTTGACTTTTTCTGTGGACAGGTTGTCTTCTGAAATTCGGGTGAAATTCCCGTCACTATAGAGAACGTTTTCCCAATCCCTGATCATCCAGGATCCGCCGGATTGTGTGTAGATCCAATTTCGTTTTTGGAAGGGATCATCGCTGTCCTGCAGACTGGGAAGAAAGGATTTCCCATCGTGTTTCCTGTCGATATCACGTCCGACTATTTCGGCCAGGGTCGGAGAAAAATCGGTGATATTTATGAGGTCCCAACATTCCCTGCCTGGATTGAGAACCGGCGGTCCGGAGATGACCATAGGGACACTGACTGCACTGTTTGATTCTCCTGAACCTGTTAGACTGGATATGATAAGAAGCGTGTCTTTGAGTTTGGCGAGGGGCTCTACGAAGTTGTCCAATGCTTTCACGGAAGAACCTTTCAGTATATGGATCGCGAGAAATGGTGGCTTTGCTTCGCCCTTGATGGCTTGTTCGATCGTCGAAGAATGGTAGCCGAGCGACTTGAATGAATCGGTCTTTACTTCGGTACGAAAAGGATAGTGACCGGATCTTAACATTTGTTCGGAGGTTTTGCTATCCATCGAAGACCAGACAAACCGAAAGTATACTCCCTTCGCGGCGATGGCATCGAGAACCGGTGTCTTATTCTCTGATCCGTAGCACCCGAATGAGTCAGCCCGGGCTGATTCATTCAAAACAATGACTACGTTAGGTGCGACCTTTCCGGCATAAGCGGAATACGGAAACAAAAAGAACAAAAGTATAAAAGGTAGTTTATTCATTACTTTGATTGAAAGGGTTTTGACATCACAATCTCCTGGATCAGTTCCCGTAGTCCATAGTTCTTTGCTGGCATTGCCTTCACAATGTCATCGATATCATCCCGGTCCGTGAATCCAATCCTCCGGCCGAGGGAGTAGACCATTAGTTTCTCAGTCAGACAGTGAGTGAACTGCTCCGGGCGATCGAGCAGATAGGCACGAATTCCCTCCACTCCGGAAAACTTAGTGCCGTCGGCCATTTCACCTTCTGAATCGATAAGTGACTTCTTCTGATAACGGTCTCTCCAGGAGCCCACATGATCAAAATTCTCCATCCCGAGCCCCAGCGGATCAATCTTGCGATGACACTCGTAGCAGGTTGCGTTTTCCCGATGCTTTTCCATTAATTCGCGCATCGTAGTGACACCCCGGGTATCGGGCTCGAGGGGATCGATATCGGGTGGCGGCGGATTCGGTGGCGTCCCCAGCAGATTTTCAAGGATCCAAACGCCGCGGACCACGGGTTGAGTCTCTACACCGTTTGATGTCAGCGTCAGGATGCTTCCGTGTCCAAGCAATCCTCCACGAGGACCAGCAGCGGGTAGTGATACTTTTTGGAAATCATTTCCCGGGTGAGGAATGCCATAGTGTCTCGCCAGGGCTTTGTTGAGAAAGGTGTAGTCTGAATCAATAAAACTCAGAATGCTGCCGTTCTGTTCCAATAGTTTGGAAAAGAACAGCAGGGTTTCTTTCTTCATGGCGTCCTCGAGATTGTCTTCGAAGTAAGCCTTGTGGTTTGCCGGGTCCGGAGGCATTTCGCCGAGCTTGCGAAGCTGGAGCCATTGACCTGCGAAGTTTTCAACAAATGAATCCGAGCGCTTGTCCGAAAGCATACGCTCAGCCTGTTGTCGCAAGACTTCCGGCTTAAGCAGACTGCTGTCAGCAGCACAGGCAAACAGTTCATCATCCGGCATCGAGCTCCACAGAAAATAAGAAAGCCGCGAGGCGAGTTCCCAGGCATTGAGACTGCGGGGTTCTTCATCGGCCTCCACGTGGTAGAGAAAGTTTGGCGAAGTTAGAAGGGCTCTGACCCCATATTTTGCAGCCGCCCAAAAATCTCCGTTTCCCTCAAAGTATTGGCGGGTAAGCTCAAGATAGGGCGCAATCGTCTCATCGTCGACGGGGCTGCGAAAAGTTCGTTGCGCCAATCGTCTCATTGAGGCATCGAGATAAGTGGTATCCGGTTTTTCCGGGGGATCAGGGAAATATCGCGAAAAACCGGGCAATGGCCATTCATCATAAAACGGACCCTCTATTTCGATGGAATAAACCTGTAGTTCCGGGCCAGATCCGGCATACATCTGTTTCGGGTTTCTCAGTGGATAAATGGCATCATCCGTATACTTGGGAAGTACTTTACGCATGATCCGTTTTGTCGACCCGTTGGGGCCGTTTGCCCAATGAACCTGAAAGGCAAAACCGGATTCCAGCCAGAGCCGATGCTCAAACTCTGTAGGTTCACCATCCGGAACTTCGAATTCCTTCACGATTCGATGTGACGTCTTTCCCAGTGATTTTGACTCGATGCTGATACTCATCCGCATCGCTTCGTCCGAGTTGTAGCGGAGATCTTCATCTTTATACCGGGACTTCCGGTTCCAGGCTCGGGCTTTAACTCGAATGACATACTCTCCGTCTTCACGAATTCTTCTTTTTAAAAGTTGCGTGATACCGAGTGGTTGTCGGTCTTTAATAAAAATTCGAGTGAAATCCCGACGGTTACCGTGATCTTTCCCCTGTATTTCGTCACCTTCGGACCGCATATTTATCATCTCCGGTTTTGGTCCGGGACGGATTGCTTTGTCAGCCACTTTCCCTGCCGCTTCGAGGTAGTTTTGAAGCAGATAATCGGAGGTTACCAGCCCACTGCCAACGTTATCAAACCCTTCGACCGAATCGTCTTTTGGAAACGTGGTCGTGGGGTCGAAATCAGCCATCCACATTGAAAATAGATCTCGAACTGTGTTTAGATATTCGACGCGATTGAGTCGCCTCAGGGTAATCTGTCCTCCACTGGTTTGTGCCTGCTCACGGGCGACTTTGAGACTTGCTGTCAAAAAAACGATGACCTCGGCGAGTTCTTTTGGAGATGGCTGATCTTCATCCTCTGGCGGCATTTCTGCGAGGTTCAATTGATCGAGGATCTCCTGGAAATGTTCAGCTTGATCAACCGTGGTGATTTTGTTTTCGACGCCGTCAAATCGCCTGTCAGCCTTTTGTTTCTCCGGGCCGTGGCAGCGAACGCAGTATTCGGTAAGAAACCCGGGCAGGTCTTCGGCGCGCGACGCAACCGATACAAAGAGAATCAAGATTGTTAGTAGACACTTCATCCTAACAACAGATCATTCATGTTTCCGGCACTGGTAGAAAAACTCTCTTTCTCGATGCCAAGTTGTTGTAAAAGCGTAACGAACAAATCAGAAAGCGGGCGTCCATCCCGACCATTTCGCTCGAATCGATGATGCTTCCCGTGTGTCATACCGCCACCACCTACGATGACAGGTAGATTACGACTCGAGTGAGATCCGGCATTCCCCATTCCGCTGCCAAAGAGAATAGCTGTCGTATCGAATAGTGATTTTCCGCTGGCGTCTTTAGTTTCTTTCATCCGGTCGAGAAACCGGGAGAATTGCTTCAAGTAAAAGGATTCGATGATAGTGAGCGATTCCAAGTATTCTGGACGTTTTCCGTGATGGGTCAGCTGGTGATATCCGGCCGTAATTCCCTCAAAAGGAAAAAGCCGGTTACCTCCCGGATGCCCATAGGTGATGACTCGCGTCGAATCGGTTTGCAGGGCGAGAATCATGAGATCATACATCACCGCCGTGTTATAGGGATACTCCAGGTCTACAATCACATCATCGCCATCGCCATCGCCGCTGATCACGGAATCGTTCATCTCAGGCTTTGCGACATCAATCCATTTGGCCTGTCGCTCCAGCTTTTTCTCCACACCACGAATCGAGGTGAGGAATTCGTCGAGTTTCTCCTGATCCGTTTTCGAGATCCGTTTTGCGAGGCGTTTTGCATCCTCCCTGACGACATCAAGAATGCTGGCGTCTTCATCTAAAAGAACCCGGTTTTTTGCCTTCACCTTTACTACATCATCAACAAAAAGTTGGTTAAAGACTCGCTCCGGAGATAGTTGCGCAGGCAGTTGAATTCCGGCCCGCGACCAGGAGGTCCCACCGGAGCCCAGGTTTAGTAACGGGAACCGGGTAGTATTTCCAATTTCCCCTGAAAGCAAATGATCGAGCGACTGTAACTTTTTCGGAGTTTTTTTTGCATCCTTCAATTCCATTCCGTTTAGAAAGGTATTGGAGCATCCGTGCCCGCCACCGACTCCCGGGTGATCAAGGTTGGTAAAAATCGAGAAATCTTTCCGATGTTTCTCCAGAGGCTTCAACAGGACAGGAAGTTCATAATCAGCGCCGGTCTTTTCCGGAAAGAAATTGCCGGGATAGACTCCATAGTTAGGTGCAACGCAAACGAAGCGTTTAGCCTCTCGGGTGGTACTCGCAGCAGGCGCTGAAAAGCTCTCCATCGCCGGCAGGGCAATTGAGACGCCCACTCCTCGCAAAAAAGTTCTTCTTGTTGGTGTTTTCATTATTTATTCTTTTGATACCTGTTTGAGTTTTCGACCAGGACGCGGAGTTGATCAACGGCGGACCCCGCAGCAAAATCAACGATGAGAGTCCTTTGATCTCCGGTCAAAATCACGTTGTCGCGACCGGTGGCTCCGGTGAGTTTAGCTTTAGGTGGCTCCACCCCGCGGGGTGCATCTTTGTAGATGCCTTCGGGATGCCCAAAGGCGATATCACTTTCGCGGAGTCGGGAATGACTGGCGATCACTCCTACGATAGGAGAGTCAAAAGTGATTTGCCCTCGTACACGGACTTTATCTGGATCGTGTTTATCCATTTCGCCCACAGGATCGAGTTGAAGTAGGTAGCTGCGAACCCACCTTACCGGAGGTAGAGACTTCCCCTCGGAGCGCCGCAGTTTTCTATACTCCCCGGGATCGACTAAATCGACTAAAACCCCCTTCGGCACCTTTGCTTTGGAGCGTTCTAAAAACACCGTGATATGCTGATTATCTTCAAAAGCTCCCGGGGTGAATCCCGGTCCGGGCGAAACGAATTTTAGGAGCCCTGTGGTTTGGAGGACTCCGGAATTAAGGGGCCAGGCATCCTCGAAGGTCGCGGTATTGTAGGCAACCGGGACAACCTCATCACCGGCACGAACCGATTCGCCTTCCCGCACCCTAGTTTCCGGCTTGTTAGTCTGATGGACCGATACTTCACCTTCGAACACACTCAGATCTGTTTTACCATTGGGGCCGCAGGCAATTCCGAAAGCAGTTCCCAAATCTATAATATTAGCAGACTCAGTATCGACGGTAAATCCAATCGCAGCCTCAGGAACATCGAAGGTGGCTATCCCCGAAGTGAAGGCAACATGCATTGCGTCGTGAATCTCAAAATCAGCCGGTCCCTGCACCGTCATGGTAGCACCGTGTAGAAAATCAAAACGAACCAGTCCGCGAGTTAACTTGTAGCGACGGGCTTCAACACCGTCTCCCGACCGGACGACATTACCAGTCGCCCAGTGTGCCCCCACAGACTGAGCTACAGTAGCAAACGGAGGCTTGGGGTTGTGAACCAACCGGGATGAAAAAATCAGTAAGATGGCAATCGCACCAATTGGAACCAACCACATAAGTATACTTTTATGCAACACCCCGCCGCGAACTTCGCTATCTTCGAAAAGTTCTTCAAGATGTTGATGCTGGATGCAAGCTTTTGAATAAGTGTCCGCATTTTCATCGGTCTGCCCGACCTTTTGTAACAGCTCGAATGTTTCGTCTTCGTCCAGTTCGCCGTTTAAGTAGCGATCAATCTGTTTTTCAAAATCACGTTTCATGCCGAAGCCTCCCGGTTCAACTTTTTCTCGACACATTTCCGAAGAATGGATCTCGTCCGATGGAGCATAACCGAGACATGATTCGCGCTTTTCGATATCTCCCCGCCAATCGCTGCTGGTTTCAGCCCATCAACATAGTGAAGGTTCAAGATCTTCCGGCTAGTCCCGGTTATCCTTCGGAGGCATTCGTTGAGAGCCTCCCTGCGATCTCCGATTTCCGGTTCAATCCGTTGAAAAGCGTCCGCGACACGATCGACCGATTCATCGAGGGCTACTTCCCGATCCCGGTACACTTTACGGAGGTGGGCGCGCAGCTGATTGCGGGCAATTCCTATGGCCCAACCCTCGAAAGGGCGCTCCGGGTCATAGGATTCAAAGTTGTCGACCACCGCGAGGGCGACCTCCTGCAGGACATCCTGAGCGTCTTCCCGATTGAGAATAAGACTCCGGATAAACCGGGTCACACCTGGTTGAGCCTTCGTCCATTCCAGCGTCAAAAGACGCATTCGATCTGTGTTTTCATCCGACACTTCATGAGGGTATTGCGAAGTTTTGTGAAATCATTACAAAAAAGTTTCACAAAGATGGCACCTTTATCTCCACGGGCCAAGGCGTTGGTCCATAAACTCAATCACAGGCCTGAGTTTGAATTGTATAACCTAAAAAAAAATCCATACGAACTGAAGAATGAAATTGAGAACCCGGAATACAAAAACGTAGCCGAATCCATGAAAAATCGTCCACTCGCGAAACTCGCCGAATGGAGAGACTCCGATCCCATCGCCACCGAGAAATCGCTGGTGAAAAGAAAAAACGGAAATGATTCGACGAGCAAAGACAAGAAGAAGTACAAGCTTAGTTTGCCTTTCCTTCATCCGGTTCGAAAGATCTAAAGTGGCATGAACTTCGAACAAAGTTCAAGCGATCAGTTCTTATAAGCCTGTGAACTCGTCCGTAGAACGAAAAAACGGCTTTTTTTACAGAAATATGTCAGAACATCTTCTTTTGCGGCAACGTAACTGCTGATGGAAGATTTCAACGAAGAAGAAGCGCTCAAGCGAATCATGGAAATGAGGTCGTCTCTTTTCTCGTTTCTGGTCATGCTCCTGCCGCCGGAAGCCGATGTGGAAGCGGTATTTCAGGAGGTGGTTCTTGGGGTTTGGAAAGCGGTGAAGGCAGGTGAAATTCAAAATTTCGAGGCATTTGCCTATGGGGTCGCAAAGAACCAGGCGAAACAATGTCTTCGCAAAATTGGCCGCGACCGCCTCGTGCTGTGCGATGGCCCGGTCCTGGAACATCTTGCCCGGGAATGGGACAAACAAGTGGGGTTTAGCGGAGCCAATGACCGCCAGGATTCTCTCCGAAATTGCATCGGTAAGCTGAAGGGAAAGGATCAAAGCCGGCTCGGCGCTTATTATGGAGATCGGCAGACGATTCGAGCCCTCGCGGCGGAGGAGGATCGAAGTGAAGCTTCTCTGCAGCAAATTTTTCACCGCCTCCGGGTGAAGTTGAAAGAATGCATCGAGCGGCAGACAGCAGCCGGGGAAGGAGAACTGATATGAAATCGTCGCATGAATTAATGATCCGCTACTTTGACGAACAACTTTCTGATGAGGAACTTCGGGAGCTACAGGCAGCTTTGTTGATTGAACCTGAGCTTTGCGAGGAATTCGTCGCAGCAGCAGAAATCCATGGCCGACTGCAGGAAGAGCTGGCGAAAGGAAATGTCGTCAGTTTTCCGAAAGTAAACCGGAAATGGCTTCCAGCCATCACCGGAATAGCCGCTGCGCTGGCGCTATTGGCCGCAGGCTGGTGGTTGACGGGCAGTAACTTTGGGTCGCCGACTGCGGGAGATCGTATAGAGCTGGCAGTGGCTCGGGTGATTCATGAGGAAGATGGGCGTTGGGGATTAGAGCGAAACCGGATTGCCGAAATCGGCGAATGGCTGATGCCCGGAACCTATCACCTCGAAAAAGGAAAAGTGATTTTAGCGCTCGATGTAGGCGGCACCGCAAGGATTGAAGGTCCGTCGGTGTTTGAGATCATCGATGACAATCGAATTCGGCTCGAAAGTGGGGATCTGCAGGCACGTTTCGAAGAATCGGGTCAAGGGTTCACTGTTTTGACTCCCGAAGGGGAAATCGTCGATTTGGGAACCGAATTCCGGATCGAGGTTGGCAATGGGGAATCGACCGTTCAGGTCGTGAAAGGAAGAGTCCGCGCTACCGCCGGAACCGATATCCGCGAATTGGGAGAAAAGCAGAGTGTTGCGATGAGTTCGGGTGCGATGACGGCTTACTCGTCGGAAACCGCAAACCCTATCCTCGATGAGTTTGAGAATCCGGCTCCGGTCGTTTTCTATCACTGGAATTTTGAAGAATTAGAGGGCGATCGCTTTGCCGCATCGGGTTCGAATCGCGCTGCTGAATATGGCCTGAAGCCCGGACTGCCGGGTAGGGTCCCGGAGCGAATCGAAGGAGCCCGCGGCGGACATGCATTGAGGTTTCTCGGTACTGGCGAATTCCTCGAGTCTTCTTATCGAGGTGTTTCAGGCAGTCGTCCGCGGACAGTAGCCGCCTGGATTCGGATTCCCCGTGATGCAACACACAGAGAGGCCCATGGCTGGGCCGGCTGGGGATTGCAGAAAGGAAGAGCCCAGAACTCGGAGTCGCGGAAATGGCAAGTGTCGTGGAATCCACAGGTGAAACTCAAGGGGTGGATACAGCCTTTGTCGCCCGGCTCAGTTGCCGGGGCGATAAGAACCGATTTCGGGCCGGGCTGGGTCAATGGTACCCGTGATCTACGCGACGGAACGTGGCACCATGTCGTCAGTATATTTATTGGGGGCAAGGATGCTGATGTAGCTACCCATATCCGTCATTATGTTGACGGTCGACTTGAGCACGCGAGCGGCTTTCAGCGTGGCAGAGTGAAGACCCGCACTGGTGAGGAAAGTCTCTCTTTAGTCGTAGGTAATCATCTCTCGAGTGCCCAGGGAAAAAAGAAATTTGCTGCCGGAGGTGGGAAAAAACCCAAAAGTTACTTCACTGGCTTCCGTGGTGATCTCGATGAGCTGTACATATTCGAGGGAGCGCTGACGCCTGTGCAGGTGTGGCATCTATATAAAGAAAACCGACCTCCCGAGCCGCAAATGATTTCGCCATCCTTGGGTGAGATCGACTCGTAGCCTCAATCCTATTGAATCACGGCTCGCCCTTTAGCCTGAACCACTCAAAACCAATGAACTCCCCTAACACCACCAATCGACGTCGATTTTTGAAAGGTGCCCTCGCTTTACCAACCCTGCCTTCGTTGATCTCCGCTGCCGAAGCGAAGATCGCAGCACCCAAGCGCCTTGTTTGCGTCGGCACGCAGCTCGGATGGTACAAACCCGACTTCTTTGCCAGTAACGCGGATGCCCGGCTGATCAAACCGTTCGACAAGGCCGGTCTGGGCGACCAGTTCACAACGATCTCGGGGCTGGATCACAAGGGGCCGACCGGCAATGGCCACGCCCTGGTCTACACCCTGTTCACCGGACAGATTCCTGGAAGTGTATCATTGGATCAAATGGTTGCGCCGAAGCTGGGGGCTGACACTCGTTACGAATCGCTGCAATTAAGTGCCGGGGAATTACGCAACAACGCTCCGATGTCGCTAAATTCCAATGGCATCCCTTTACCGCCGATCATTCGTCCCAGCGAGGTATTCGCTAGAATTTTCGGTAGTAGTGCTACCGATCTAAAGCGTCAGAACTACCTTCTGGAATCCGGGCGCAGCATGCTCGACGAAGTGACAGGGGACGCTCGACGACTGAGCACCCAGCTTGGCCGCGAAGACAAAGCGAAGCTTGATGAATACTTTACCAGTGTCCGCGAGGTGGAGCGAAAACTTACCCGTCGCCGCGACTGGCTCGATAAACCCTTTGCTCCGCTTGAACCGGGATTCTCGCTACCTCCGGAAGAGAATGTCGCCGAGGCCATGATGCTGATCAATGAGGACCTGATGTGGGATATGATGGCGCTCGCGATCAAGAACGATTCGTGTCGGGTGTTTTCTCTGACGATACCTTTGGGAGGTGCCGCATTGATAATGGGCGACCACGCGATGTCGGCGAGCTACCACGTCCTTTCGCATCACGGCAACAAGAAGTCGAAAGTCGACGACCTCGTCGCAGTCGAAACCGCCCACATGGCCGGTGCTGCACGTTTTATGAAAGCTCTCAAAGAAGCGCGCGATGTTGATGGCAGCAGCATGCTCGACAACACGACCCTACTGATCGGTAGTGCCATGGCAGACGCCGCTAAACATCGCCGCGTCGACTACCCACTGATGGTAGCAGGCGGCGGATACCAACATAAACGCCATATCTCCTGTGGCGCCGATAACGAAAACAAAAACGAAATGGCCTGTGATCTTTACGTGACGGTTCTGCAAAAGATGGGATTTGAAATGGACTCATTCTCAAGCAGCCAGTCTAACCTTAACGGAGAGTTACTATGATTCCTGTTTTTCGATCCAATAGGGTACGTTTATCGAACCAACAGGGTTGGTTCGTATTTCTCGCTGGCCTGGTGTTTGCTTCCGCTGCGCGAAGCGAGGTGCCGACGGATGTTGCCGCCTTCACAAAAACCTACTGCATTGAATGCCACAGCAGTGAGGAGCAGAAGGGGGACTTCCGCATCGATACCTTACCCTGGGATTTCACGGATACTGACACGTGGCAACAATGGGAGCTTGTGCATGAATATATCTCCGATGGCGACATGCCTACGAAAAAGGCCAAACGTCACCCTGACGCCGCTACCAGACAAGAGTTTCTCAGCCAACTCGATATCGCCTTTGCCAAAGTTATTCAATCGGTAAAGCCGGGAGGTACGCCGTTACGTCGGCTCAACCGGGTCGAATACCTAAACTCAGTGCGTGATCTTTTCGGCATCCGGGAGATCAATCTGCCATTGTCTTTTCCTGCAGATGTCAGCGGAGCGGAGTTCGATACCATGCCGGAAGGGCTCTTTCTATCTCCGCCAGTGATGGACGGCTACCATGAAACGGCGACGGACATCGCGGATCGGATCGTCCCTCTCCCCGGACATAGCGGATATCAATCGAAATACGGAGTATTGGAAATCGGCGGTGATTCCATGCGAAAATCGTATGGCCCGCGCTTGAAGCCGGGAGTTATGTTCCGGAAAAGGACGCAGCCGAAGGAGTATTTGATGTTTACAGGTAGTAATAATTCCGGTTGGATGGGAGCGCTGTGGGACCCACTTTTTGTAGCACCTGTTTCAGGGATGTATCGGATTCGACTTTTGTCCAATGCTCAGGACAAAGCCGGTGCCGATGGCAAACCGCTGCGCCTGGGCTTCTACACATTTGATCCGGGTAAAAGCGGACACCCCAAACGTAAACGCCGGGAATTGACCACCCGAGTCGCTGAGATTGAGGTGCCCAAGGGCGAGCCACAATGGCTCGAATGCCTGGTGCCAGTGGAACAAGGGGGCGCTTTTCACATCTATTGCGAGAATCGTTTTCCAAAGGGTAAATTTCCCGATGAAAAAGCTCTGATCACCAAAAAGGAGTCTATCTCTTTAACCAATGAGGCGATGCATGATCCTGCACCGACCATTGAATTGCGAGGGATGGAAGTTGAGGGACCGGTGGATGTTTTGCCACGCACAAAAAAAATCTTCGCAAGCTGGCCGCCAAAGCTGAATCAAGCCGAGCTCGAAGCTAAATTCCTTCCCATAGCTGAAAGGGCATATCGCCGCCCTTTGACTGACATCGAGAGGGAAACACTGATCACATCCGTCCTGGAGCATGGTAAACATACCGGGTCCCCGGAATTCGCCTGGCACTATGCGATTCGCCGCCTGCTTTGCTCCCCTGCATTTCTATACCGCGAGACGGAAAACACTGAATCGTTAAGTCAATACGGCCTCGCATCCCGGCTCTCCTATTTTATCTGGAGTTCAATGCCTGATGATGAACTGACAGCACTTGCCGCCGCCGGGAAACTCAGCGATCCCGCTGTTCTTGCTGCTCAGACACAGCGATTGCTCGACGATCCAAAATCGCATCAGTTCGTCAAACATTTCACCGGCCAATGGTTGGGGAACCGGGAGGTAGCGTCGATCAACGTCTGTGACAATCGTTACCAATGGGACGACAACGTGCGCTATGGATTTATTCGTTCCACCGAGATGTTTTTCGATGAGATCCTTCGGGGAAATCTGCCAATCTCTACATTCATCGATTCCGATTTCACTTATGCCAACACCGCTATGCGGGCAGTCTGGGGAGTGAAAGGTAGCGACCTGGAAGAGGTGGCCCGTCAGCAAAGACATAGTCAGGTCTGGCCGGAACCAAAGCGGATCGACCTTGTTAATCCGGGGGAGGAACTGCCGAGCCACGTGCTCGATCGCGGTGGTGTTCTCGGCTTGCCCGGCGTATTCACAATCACCGGTGATGGCGTAGAATCTTCACCGATACTTCGTGGCGTCTGGGTAATGGAAAACCTCTTTGGCCAACATCCACCGCCGCCGCCTAAAGATGTGCCCGCACTCGATATCGACACCAGTCAGGCAAGCAGCGTGCGCGAAACGCTCATCGCTCACACCGAGGTGGAGAGCTGCGCCAAGTGTCACCGCGATATCGATCCGCTTGGTCTCGCCCTCGAGAACTATGACGCGATCGGTGGCTGGCGCTCAAGCTACAAGGCCGACACAAGCTCGATCGACGCCAGCACTACCATGCCCGACGGGACAGCTCTCGACGGCCCCGTATCGATCAAGGATCTTCTCAATAAACGTCCGGAAATTTTCACCAAATGTCTGCTCACCAAGCTGCTGGAATACGGAGCGGGCCGCGGGATTTCGGTGGGAGATAAGCGGATCGTGGAAGAGATCGTCAAGGCGGAACCCGCGGAAGGCTACGGTTTCCAGGACCTCATTCTACGTGCAGTCGAGACCGAAGTGTTCAGAGCGAAATAGCCGCCATGTATACTTCGAGGTGAATACTTAATTCTTTTACAACACTACCAAAATGATCAGCCGAATTTTCATGGGCCTTTATCTCCTGGCCACCTTCAGTCTCGCGAGTAGTGCCGAAGGTCCCAACATCATTCTGATTTTTTGCGACGACCTCGGATACGGAGATGTCGGTTGTTATGGTTCGACGAAAAATCGAACGCCGATCCTCGATCAATTGGCGAATGACGGGGTTCGCTTCACTGACTTTTACTCTTCCAGTCCGGTTTGCACTCCGTCGCGGGCCAGCCTCATGACCGGATGCTATGCGAGACGCGTCGGACTTCACGAGGCGGAAACCGGCCACTGGGTGCTAATCCCGCGAAACAAGCGTGGGATGAATCCCGATGAACTGACAATGGCCGAAATGTTAAAGGTTCAGGGATACGCCACTGCCTGCATCGGGAAGTGGCATCTGGGGGATCAGGAACCACACCTGCCCGCGAGCCATGGCTTTGACTATTACTATGGCATTCCCTATTCCAATGACATGGAGAGAGCGGACCGGGGAGATCCGCCCTTGCCCGTGGTTCGCGATGCCACAGTCATTGAGGCCCCGGCGGATCAGTCAACCCTGACAAAACGCTACACTCAAGAAGCCGTCGCCTTTATTGAACAGAATAAATCCGCGCCATTCTTCATTTACCTGCCGCATACCTTTCCTCATACACCTCTCTTTGCTTCTCCTGACTTCAAGGGGAAAAGTGCCAATGGCACCTATGGTGACAGTGTAGAAGAAATCGACTGGTCGACTGGTGAAATTCTAAAGGCTCTGGATAAAAATGGCTTAAAGGAAAACACCTTGGTGATTTTCACTTCGGACAACGGCTCGAATGGCCGGAACGGTGGTTCCAACGCACCCCTTTCGGGTAACAAAGGATCGACGATGGAAGGCGGCATGCGTGTGCCTATGATTGCCCGCTGGCCGGAAAGAATCCCGAGGGGTTCCGTTGTAAAAGAACTCGCAACGACCATGGATTTCCATCCAACCTTCGCGGCCCTGACGGGAGCAGCCATGTCTGGACAAGACATCGACGGATCTGATATCAGTCAGCTACTTTTCGCTGAACCCGATGCCCGGACTCCCTACAAAGCCTTTTACTACTATCGTCGTCGACAGCTCCAGGCCATTCGCTATGGCGACTGGAAATGGCATCTTCCTTTGGAAGAAACCCATCCGAAGTGGACTTCAGCAGAACCAAGCGGAAAGGGTCGCCAAGGGAAATTGGTGAATTTGGCTACTGACCTGCAGGAAAAGAATGATGTATCAGCCAGGCATCCGGAAGTGATGGAACAGATGGAGAAATTCGCAGCTGAGGCAATCAACAGACTTGGGAATGATGCCAAAACAGGGAGTGGGCAGCGACTTGCCTTTGATTTGCCAAGCTCTGTTCCTATGACACTTAAGAAGTGACCCGAGCTGTAAAAAATATCAGATTAATAAGTCGATCCAGTAAACTATATAATATGAAACGTTCATTCTACTTCCTTCTCAGTATCCTCTTCGGGCTTAGCCTCTCGCTCTCCCAGGGGCATGCGCAGGAAGCCTCAGGATTCACTCCGATTTTCAACGGCGAAAACCTCGATGGTTGGGACGGTCAACCCGGCTCATGGGCAGTGAAGGATGGTGAAATTTGGTGCACGGGTAAAGCCAAGAAAAGGAACTGGTTGATCTGGAGAAAAGAGGAACCGGCCGATTTTATTCTGCGGATGGAGTTTCGCTGGGACAGTGGCAACTCAGGGGTTCAGGTCCGCAGCGATGATCTCGGAGACTGGCAAGTGCACGGATATCAGGTCGAGGTGGCGGGCCGGAAAGTCATGGGCTTGTGGCACCATTCATTGCTGGACAAAAAGCACGCCCGAAGAGACGAGCGTCACTTGATGGCCCTTGCTGGTGAGCACGTCAGCCTGGCAGCCGATGGTTCGAAAACGGTCGAACAAAAAGCGGATGGGGAGACGGTCAAAAAGAACTACAAGGAACATGACTGGAACACTCTGGAGATCATTGCGAAGGGCGACACCTTGACCCAGAAAATCAACGGCGTGGTGTTTTCCACCGTTACGGATTTGGACAAAGAGATGAGCCGAAAAAAGGGATTCGTCGCGCTACAGGATCATGGGAAAGGCTGCGTCGCTGCATTTCGGAAGATTGAAATCAAGCAGCTGAAATCACCCGAATAAGTCATAGCGATAGTCATGAATCGTATGAATAAATTCATTTCAATTACCGGGGCGATTCTGCTCTCTTTACAACTCGAGGTTCAAGCCCGGGATGCGCTTAAACCCAACATTGTCGTCATCCTCGCGGATGATCTGGGCTGGGGAGACGTGAGCTGCAATCAACCCGAACGCGGAAAAATCAGTACCCCGGCCATTGACGCTCTGGCCACAGACGGGATGCGTTTCACCAATGCTCACGCGCCTCATGCCGTCTGCACCCCGACGCGATACTCTCTGCTTACCGGACGCTACTGTTGGCGCACTTTCGTTCGCGAAGGCGTTCTCCCCGGTTACTCTAAACCTCTCATTCCACCGACCCGAACCACTATCGCTTCGATGCTTAAGGGGCGAGGTTATACGACGGCAGTATTTGGAAAATGGCATATCGGCCTGGGTTGGAAACCGGTCGAGGGAGATCCCGGTGATTTTCATTTTGGATCCCAACTTCACGGGCCGGAGGCAAGCTCTCAGATTGCCGCGCTAAGCCAGCGGGTGGATCACCTCGCACCGATCACTGGCGGCCCGCTCGAGCTCGGTTTTGATACCTTTTTCGGAACCCCTTCCAACGCCACGAGGATTCCCGTCTTTATTCGCGACAAGCGGGTGATCAATGAGCCGGGGCGTAATGAGAGAGGCTTGATATCCGATCCCGCTGTGGACCGGCAGACCGTGGATGACCTGTATGTAGATGAAGCCGAAACGTTCATCAATTCCTCAGCTGAAAGCGGCAAGCCCTTCTTTATCTACCTTGCTCTGAATGCTCCGCATGGTGCGGTCTTACCTCCAGATCGGCATGTCGGAAAATCAGGCATTGGCTCACGAGGAGATCGTGTCCTCTGGGCAGACGAGAGTGTTGGTAAGCTGCGGCGTATTCTTGCTGATGCCAAAGTGGCAGAAAACACATTGATTCTATTTTCCTCAGACAACGGCCCGAAGCACGACAAAAAAGAACTTCCAAAACACGATCACGATTCCTCCGGCCCTTTTCGGGGATACAAAACAGACGCCTGGGATGGTGGAACGCATGTGCCATTCATAGCCATTTGGCCGGGCAAGATCAAAGCCGGAACCGTAAACGAAAATCTGATTTGCCTGACCGATATACTTCCCACAACCGCAGCTCTTGTAGATGCCGAATTGCCACAGTGGTCGGCTGAAGATGGAGTCGACCAAAGCGCTCAACTTTTCGATCACGAAGCAGCGCCAAATCGTGAGTCGGTAATGACTCAATCCTACGTCGGTATCCTTTCGATTCGTGAAGGCAATTGGAAACTGATTTTCGACACCGCAGGCTCAGGAGGTTTTTACAAATACTCACCCGAAGTTGAGCCTATGGGAACCCTGGCTCCGTGGCGTCTGGACTTAAGCCAGACCGGGCAACTGTATGATCTCGATGCGGATCCATACGAGCAGAAGAACCTATACGAGATGCATCCTGAAATCGTTAAGCGCCTGACTGTTAAAGCGAGGAAATCAATCGTGTCCGGGCGTAGCACCGGTCTTCAATAAAGCGACAAATTCTCCGCCGGAGTCCGCTCAGGTATTTTTAACAGAAAGTGGGGAAACCTTCCTTTTTCACCGGGACCGTTGTCGGCGCAGATAATCTCCATCAGGCTATGAAGTAGCGGAATGCGGGAAACCCGACTCTCACTGATTGTGACGAGCGTGCCGGATTGGCAATTCAAGAATGGTAGTCAGCTTCATTTCGATATTTCCGGATGCATTCGCCAAGGCTTACTAATCTTTATCTCCTCTCAAGGTGACTGCTGAAGAGAGCATATTTTGGAAGGCGATTTTTCCAGACCAAACTGGCTGAAAGTTTTACCTGAGAATCGAGAGGGGATTAACTCGTGCCCGAGAAGATAAGAGAAGCGCTTGCGACTCCGGCAACGAATGGCTACGGTTCACTAATGACTCCTGAATTCGGCGCGCGCGAACAATTCCCTCAGACCCGATGGACCCTGGTAGCGAGAGCGGGTGAGGGTAGTGATTCTGACCGGCAGGAGCGGGCGGTCAACGAACTCTGCACTATTTACTGGCCTACCATTTACGCATTTCTTCGCTCGAAGGGACACTCGACTACGGAAGCGGAGGATCTCACTCAGGGTTTTTTTGAGGACTTCCTTGGGCGAAGTCACTTTGCGGCGGCCGAGCAGGGACGGGGGAAATTGAGATCGTACCTGCTTAAGTCTGTATCGAATTTTGCAAAACGCAGCTATCGCGATGGCTCGCGAATAAAGCGGGGAGGCGGCCAGCCCATCCTTTCGCTCGATTTGAGAGACGAAGATGGTCAATTGGTAGTCCCTGAGCCTTCCGATGATGTGTCTCCGGAGCTGGCCTTTCGCCGCCAATGGGCAAAGACGGTTCTCAGCGAAGTTATCAAGAAACTGCGGAGGGAATACGAGGAAAAGGGGAAGGTCGAGCAGTTTGATGCTCTTCGCTTTACGATTTCAGTGGTGGCAGAGCCTCGAACCTACAAGGAGGTGGCAACGGACCTGGGCAGCAGCGAAGGGGCCGTTAAGGTCGCCGTCCATTCACTTCGCGAAAGGTATCAGAGGGTGCTTCGGGAAACCATTGGTGACACTTTGCTTCCAGGGGAGGAGATTGATGATGAGCTTCGCGAACTGATCTCTGCTTTCGATTAGCTCGTCCCTTCCTGTTCCCACGTAAACTTGCATGAGAGTTTGGAAAAATGGTGATGCCCGGATTGGAAAAAGAAACGAGAAGGTTATCCTGCAAAGGAAAGCTGTTCCACTCCGCAAGGGATTGAAAAGACTGGAGCAATTCGGAGGCAATTCGCACAGAATTCTGTGCGATCGCAAAATGTTTCTGGAAGCCCCCTATGAAATAATCTCACGGATAACCTTGCCGGCCACATCGGTGAGACGGAAATCACGACCGTTGAAGCGGTAGGTCAATTTTTCGTGATTGAGTCCGAAGAGGTGAAGAACCGTGGCATGGATATCGTGAACGCTGGTCCGGTTTTCAACCGCCTTGTAGCCGAACTCATCGGAGGCTCCGTAGTGAACTCCGCCCTTGATGCCGCCGCCGGCCATCCAGGTGGTGTAGGCATGAGGGTTGTGATCGCGGCCTTTCCCCCCCTGTGAATCAGAAGTCCGACCGAATTCGCCTCCCCAGATCACCAATGTAGAGTCGAGCAAGCCGCGTGATTTCAAATCATCCAATAAGGCTCCGACGGGTTGGTCCATGCTGGCGGCGCAGGCGGTGTGATTCGCGTCGATGTCACTGTGCCCGTCCCAGGGCACGTCACCAACTCCACCTCCGGGGGTGCTGGTGGAACTCGCAAAAACCTGGATAAAACGCACACCACTTTCGACGAGACGCCGGGCGATGAGACACTGTTTTCCGTAGTCCTTCGATTCTTTCCGATCGAGGCCATACATTTTTTGAACCGAGTCCGGTTCGGTCGCAATATCGAAGACCTCGGGCGCGGCCGTTTGCATCCGGTAGGCCAATTCAAAAGATTCCAGGCGCGCGGAGAGATCCCGTTCCAGCGGACGTTCGTCGGCATGCTTTTGGTTCGTCTGGCGCAGGGCATCAAGAAGGGACCGCTGCTGCTTGTCATCAAAATGGGCGTGACGCGCCAGATTGTCGATCGGCTTCGGCTTTCGCGGGTCGAGGGCGGTCGCCTGATAGACGGACGGTAAAAACCCGGACGACCAGATCGGATCGCCGCCCCGGGGTTTCGTCCCGTGCATCACGACGTAAGCCGGCAGGTTCCCGTTGTCACTTCCCAGTCCGTAGGTCAGCCAACTCCCGATGCTGGGATGGCCCTGACGAATCATCCCCGAATTGGCTTCGAGCATCGCGGGAGTGTGGTTATTCGATTGCGAGTAACACGAGTAGATAAAGGCCATGTCATCGACGTGGCGTGCCATGTTCGGTAAAATCTCTGACACCCAGGATCCCGACTGACCATGTTGCTTGAAGGCAAAAGGGGAGCCGAGACATTTTCCAGAAGTCGTAAAAAAGCCGGTTTTCGGATCGGCCCCTTCGAGCGTTTCTCCGTTCCGCTTTTGCAGCATCGGCTTGTAGTCAAAGGTATCGACTTGCGACGGGCTTCCCGTTTGGTGCAGCCAGATCACGGACTTCGCCTTGGGAAGGAATTCGGGAGAGTTACTCGATAGCGGGTTTTCGGACGCGATCACTCCCTCTTGATGGAGCAGGCTCGTCAGCGCGAGCGAGCCGCAGCCAAGGCCGGCTTTTTCGAGGAAATTGCGACGGGATTGGAAAAGATGTTCGGACATTTTTCGAATGGGTTAATCGATGTAGAGAAATTCGTTGGCACAAAGCAAAAGGTGGCAGAAATCTTGAAACGCGGTCTCCGCATTGTCGGCTCGTCCTTCACGCTGCTTTTCGATAAAGTCGAGCATTCCGGAAAGCTCGCCCGACGATGGGGGACGACTGTAGGCAATTTCATAGGCGCTAGTGACGGCATCTGTCAGCTTCGTTTCCGGAGTGGGTTGAGATCGTTTTGACAGGTCGATGGCCCAGTTTCGGACCGCTTCCGAATTGATCATCGCCAGGGCCTGGGGCGCCACTGTCGAGGCTTCGCGTTGTCCGATGCTTTGCATGGCGTCGGGGGCATTGAAAAGCTGGAGCATTTCGATGAGCTGGCCTCGCTTCACGGTCAGGTAGACGCTGCGGTGCGGTGACTTTGGATCGAGCGTGCCTTTCCCTATAGATTTGGGGTCGAGCTTACCACTCACCGCGAGCAAATTGTCGCGAATGGCTTCGGCCTCGAGACGGCGTGATTGCTTCCGCCAGTAAAGCATGTTTTCCGGATCCTGTTCCCTGCCGCCTGCCGCGTCGCCGCCCCCTTGCAAGTAAACCGAGCTGGTCATGATGAGGCGATGGATCGGTTTGATTTTCCAATCCTTTGAAAACTCATTGGCGAGCCACTCAAGCAAATCCGGATGGGTGGGGCGTTCTCCTCTGGTACCAAAATCGCTTGGTGTGGAGACGATCCCGCGGCCGAAATGATGCTGCCAAAGTCGATTCACCATGACCCGGGAGAGGAGAGGGCCAGCTCCCGCGTCCACATCAGTGAGCCACTCGGCCAGGGCTTCCCGTGGCTGAGGTATTTCAGGATCGGGCTCTTCTGGAACTTCCGGTTTGGCTGCCCAGGACTGGACATCGGGTTCCGCTGTCGTAGAAAACGAAAAGTGAGTGATAAGGTGCTGCGGCCACTGGGATTCGTGAATCATCGTCATTTCCAGATTCCCTCCACCCGCCGGAAGGGGGGATTTAAAAATGAGTACCAGTTCGTTGGTTCTGCCGACACCGCCAGAGATCGCCCAGCCCTTCCCTGGAGAGGGAGTTTCGGCGAGGATGTCCGTCGGGGAAAAGCCGGTCTGGGTAAAGTTGGCAAGTGCCGACTCGATTGCGATCGGTTTGCCATTCAATTTCGCAACGATTTTCGAAAGGACGAAATTTGCCGGCTGCGCCGCAGAAACTTCGATTCTCAGAGCGGAGATTCCAGCTGACTCACCTGGAAGGGGAATCCCGATCGTATAAGTATCCGTGGCGGCTTTTACTCCTTTTGCGGTAATCGCTCCTTTGTTGCCAATCTCCAATTTTGTTTCCTTCGCGGTGGCGGTAGCCGGTTTAATAGGATGCCATCTCGAGTCGGTCGGCGGATCTTCCTCTCCAAGCCAATCGGCTTCGTTCGCCCGGCTGAGAACTCGAAGAAATCCCGGTCGTGCTTCGTCATCCTTGTTATCCGAGTTGCCCCGGAACAGGTGGAATACTTTGTAGGTGTTTTCGCCGAACTGGTAGGTGGTGCCTTTCGGCTTCGCCGCATAGGTCAGGGTTAGATCCGGCTTGGGTTCCTCGCGAGCATGGGTTGTGACGTTGGCGTTTAATTCGGTCCAGCGCTGATCGTGGGGGTTAAACCAGGATTGCAATATCTTGTGCTGTGCATCGTTTCTTTTCTCCGGTGCAAGACTGAGGATTGGGGTCACTTCTTTTGGCTCACGATTTTTCTCAAGTGATGTCTGAAAATAGAATCCGGCATCGCCTCCACCGTTCGCTAGTTTCATCACCAGGGTATTTTTACCCTTCAAGAGGGGCAGGTGAACTTTCAGTTCATCAGCCTTGGCATCGCCGCCGCGTTTTTCCTCGCCCACCTTGTAACCGTTGATCCAGATTTTGATTCCATCGTTGCCACTGACCGACAAGCCTAGGGATTGCGCTTTCGGGGAAACGATCTCGCGCTGCAGATAGAAAACGCTATTGGCGCCCTTGAGAACTGCATTGTGAACTTTGCCATCATTCCATTTGGGTTGAGCAGTCCAACTCCGTTTCTCTTTTTCTTTGCCCTCTTCAAAACTTTTTGCGGGATCAAAATCGAGTTCAATTTCCGGTCCGAAGGGATCGCTGAATCCTACGTTGAAATCCTTTGCCTTAAACGGCCCGATCGATTGCCACGGCCCGGCCCTGATGGCCTCCGGCTTTGTATGATCAGCGAGGAAAGTTTCCAGCCCGGGTTTCAGTTCGGATTCCCGGGTGTTTCTATTCTGAACGAGTGGCTTGTGAGCCTTCTCATATTCTGCTTTCGCGGCGCGAAAAATTTGGGGTTGGAGATCTACCCCGATGTCTGAAAATCCGACATTCCCGAACATAGCGGCAAGCTCGTAGTAATCGTGGGAACCAATCGGATCATATTTGTGATCGTGGCAACGGGCACAGCCCACGGTGAGTCCCAGCATCGAGGTGCCCAGAGTATGAATCACATCATCGAGCTGCTCGTAACGACTCCGTTCGCGCTCCTTTTGAGTTTGCTGAGTCGTAAATGGACCCGAAACAATAAACCCGGTGGCGGAAACCAACTCGAGGGCACGGGCCGCCTTGTCCGGATTGTCCCAGTCGGTCCCTGCATAAATATCGCCGGCGACTTGCTGCCGAATGAACTCGTTATAAGGCATGTCGTCGTTGAGCGCGCGAATCACCCAGTCGCGGTACCGCCATGCATTGGGTCGGTCCTTATCAAAGGCATAGCCGTTACTTTCTGCAAAGCGAACCAGGTCGAGCCAATGACGTCCCCACCGTTCTCCGTAGTGCGGGCTGGCGAGGAGTTCATCAATCAGGCGTCCCCAGGCGGAGTCAAAATCCTTTTCCGCATCGGCGACAAACGACGAAACTTGTTCCGGAGTCGGGGGAAGTCCGATCAGATCAAAATACGCCCGACGAATCAAGGTTCGAGGGGCTGCAACAGGATTGACTCCGGTTTTGGCAGCCTCCTGCCGAGCGCGGATGAAGTGGTCGACGTCGGTTCGGATCCATTTTTGATCGGTGGATTTGGGAGGCGACACTTGCGCAAGAGGTTTGAAGGCCCAGTGTTTCTGGCCTGCTGCAATATCGACACCAACAGTTTTGACCTCTGCAATTTCCCCTTTTCGCGGGTCGGCAGCGCCCATTTCGATCCATTTTTGAAAATCGGCGATAATGCCGGGACTGAGCTTGCTTTTCGGCGGCATTTTGAGATCTGACTCATGACGCAGTGCTGCAAGAATCAATGATTCGGCGGATTTTCCGGGCTCCAGTGCGGGACCGGTCTCACCGCCTTTTCGCATTCCTGCGCGGGTGTCGAGCTGCAATCCGCCTTTCAGCTTTCCGTCAGCCGCCGCGCTCGCAGAATGACATTTGTAGCAGTTGTCCGCCAATACAGGGCGGATTTTGGACTCGAAAAAGGCAAGATCGGCGTCCTGGCCTAGGGCGGATCCAACAAAAAAGCAAAGCAGAATGCCCGGGAAAGATTTCATGTGATTCAATTGTACGAAGTTGCACCTAATAAGATAGGTATCTCATTGCGTAGGGCACCGGGATCTATTCAAAAAAAACGGCAAGGGTTTTTCACCGTTCGTCAAAGGTGATCCTGATGATGCCCAAAGTTCCCGGCTCCGGTGATGGCCGGACAAATCAAGGGGTGACAACTGACTCCATTAGCCTTTCCAAGGGGCCATTTCTAGGAAGACTCCCATCCGTAGAGGCAGGCATTTTCCAGATGGATCCGCAGGCGGATTTTGCGACCTTTGAGTGACGCCAGCGAAGCGTTGCTTCGAAAACTGACTGGAATTCGCACGCCGTCCGCTTGCTCGATGGCAAGGGCGTCATCGGGATGAAATCCCTTGATGCTGTGCCCGTTTTCATGGCAGATCACGACTCTGGCCCGGCCGTGTTTCGCCTCCACGTTCAGGAACAAGGCCTCGCCATTCCAGTCGAACGCGCGGGAGAGAAGCTCGCCTTCATTGTCGTCCGCCCGGTATCCGATCAAGCGATCGCGCTTCATCCGCACCGCTCCCATGGCCCGGTATTTTCCGAGATCCTCGCGGGAAACGTTGCGCATGTGATGGTCAAAATTGAGCCCGTGATAATAGATTAGCCAATCGTCGCCGACTTCCAGCGGACTGCCCGCACCGGCGTAGTAAACCGACCCGCCATCCCATGCATCCGCGTCTCCCGGAGAGATGAGCGGCTTACGGCTCACTTCGCGACGCCAGTCGATGCCGTCATAGCTGTGGACCAATTCGAGTGCCAGAACCCCGGGCTCAACATCGTAGAGGGAAGCTAAACCAAGATAAAAATTTTCGCCGTGAGGACAGGCGGTGAGTCCATAGTATTGCTGATTACGCCCGCGTGGATAGCGAGTCCCATCGGAAAGCTTGGCCTCGTTGATGGTGCCCACGGCGGGGGCGTCTCGATCGTCAGTATCGAGAACGACTCGCTCATCGCCCCAATGGATCATGTCGTCGCTGACAATTCGCGCGACGGATCGATTGACGCTTTTCGGACCGGCGTGAATATGGGGTCGAATGTAAGCCACGTACTTTTTGATTCGCTGATCGTAGAAGAAAACGTTGAAGGTGTCGGACTCACCCACTCGAATTGGATTCTCAGGGTATTCTGTCCAGTGCAGACCATCGTCAGAATGCGCTAGCGAAAAGCCACCATGACGTCCGGGAACCCACGCCCGATAGAGTGCTGTGTATCTTGCTCGCGCATGGGGGACTTCTTGATGGTGGGCATCGAGCACGCAAAATCCCGAGCAGCCGCGAGGGCCGGTGATGGGTTTTCCATCTGCCCCAATCTGATCGCCTTTGATGATCACGTTGCCCTCGTGAATTCCGAGATCGGGTTCCTCAAAGACAACTCCATCTTTCGATGTGGCGTAGTGAATCCAGGACTGATGTGTCCGAACGCCGTTTACTTTTACCCAGCGAACGGTGCTGTACCACATGATGAATCCGCCACCATCGGCCGGATGAATCGTGCTCGCCGCTCCCGCCGGAGCCAGCACTGGTTCTACGGATGCCCGTTCAACCCGGGCCAATTGACGGGAAAGGAAATGACTGTGATGAATCCAACGCGCATCAATCAGTGTCGCTCGATTCGAGCGAGAGTTGGAAGATGGATTCGAGCGGAGATCTTTATCCGACGTTTCCGCTGCGTTGACTGGATGCCGAAAACCGGTCGCGCTAAAAAGCCCTGCGCCTGCGCCTGCGAGAAAGTTTCTTCGATTTTGCTGGGGAATCTTTCTCATGGCAACAAGGCTCGCGGCCGGAAACACATCGACGATTCTATCCGAGCGCTACTGCTCCTTCAATGCCTTGTTCGCGCTTTTGCGGGTCGCCTTTCAAATTTGGCGCTCAACTTCTCAGCATTTCACATTTGGAGTAATGAGAAATGCCCACGCCTCTGCATCATAGTTTTTTCCCATTGGCCTATACCATCTAGAAAGATATCAGCTCTTTGGTTTTCTATATTTAGTCTTTCTTCTATGTATTGGACACAGGATTTTACCCTTGATAGTAAAAGGAAACGTCGCTATTTTTGAGCCTATGAATTGGGCTTTGTCGAAGCGTCTGAACTGGGGATTGCTTGCCGTCGGGTTCCTACTTTTTCTTGTGGTCATGCCGGGCCGGGGAGAGGAGCGGATCTGGACCAGCAGTGAAGGTAAGGAGGTAACCGGGGAAATGCTTTTCTCGGATGATACCCGGGTGTTCCTAAAGATCGGCGACAAGGTGATGCCCATGCCTCTGGAGCGCCTAAGTCAGGGAGACCGTGACTTTCTCGCCACACGGCGAAGGGATTTTTGGCAGGTGCGGGCCATTGATCCCAATAAGGTAAGGCCGCCCCCGGGGGTGGACGCCGGTCGGGGCTTTCGCATTATCAGGGCCAACCTCGAAGTGCTCTGTCCCGATCAACCCGATACCAGCCCTAATTTCCGCAGCAGCAATGTCTGGCTTGAGATAGAGGAAGACGGACAGACAAGACAAGTCAGGGCCTATACGGCTGGTTTGATAGAAGTCGGAACCGGGAAGGTCGTATTTCCTAAATCAGGAGCCAATGTTCGAGAATCCTGGGACATGTCCTATCGCGACCGCGAACCAAAGGTACCCACGACTTTAAGCGTTCTGTTCCAGATCCCGGATCGCGCGCGGATCATTGGCATTGGTATTTTGAAGCAGGCAGCGGTGCCCTACAAGTAGAGTGTCTGATGGGCTTAGGGCGTCGCCTATTTCCACGCTAAGACTTTAATTCGCTGCGGCTTCGAGTTGAATGGAAGTCATTGCGTCGGTCAGCTCGCTTGCAATTTCCTGGCCTGCTGGAGTCCTCGCGAAAGTCTCCATTTGCGGCAGGACACTGGCAGCCTGCTTGCCCAGCGGTTTCAGAACATTGATTGCTTCCATCGCAATGCTGATATCATTATCTTCTGCCCTATCGGTCAACTCTCGCGCCACAGCTTCAGCCAGCCCCGGTAGCTGAGGCAAATTCATCGCCCTCGCTCGGCTTGCGTTGGCAATCTCGCTAATGACCTCCAGAACCGCTTCACGGTGATAGGGCGAGCTCTTTTGTTCCTGTATTTTCTGCAAGTAGCGGTTGAGTTCCGGCAGAGCGTTTAGCGCCGATTCTTCAAGTGTTTTGAAAATCGAAAGCGCTCCAGAGAACTCCGCCATCGATTTTATCAGCAACTCGACGGCACGCTCATGTTGGGGCAATGGAACCAGCTTATAGGGACTCCCGCCCCGGACTTGAAACCTCCCGCTGGAAAAAACTTCTTTCCTTCCCCATGATTTCCGAAAAGGATTAGCGTCACATCCGCGAAGGGCGGTGCTGCCTCGATGCCAATACTCGGAGGGACGTTTGAAGCCGCCGATATACTTGACGAGGCGACGAAACTCCTTCTCGTCCTCGCACTCAGACAAAGAATCCAGGATCAATCGCATTGCCAGCGGATCGCATTGGCGTATCAAGTTCCCCATCCAGCGTTCGACGTCTTCAGAGCCGGCGCCGGTTCGCTCGATTTCATCCAGCAAGTAGGGGCGAAGTACGGCGAGGAGGTGATTGCGTTCCTCATACTCGAGATCCTGATCGAGGCGTCCAATCATTTTGGAAGGATTGAGGCGGGTGATGGCGAAATCGACAACTTGGTGGAGATCGGTGTAATCAGCCACTCCAAGCCGGGTCCAATAGTGAGAGATATCCTGCCTGGACTCGGCGCACTTTGAATGAAAACTATTTCTCTTGAGTTGCTCCCGCAGAACTTCAAGGCGTGCGAGAATGGGCTTCGAGTCCAGCCCCCTGGACAAGCCTAGAGCCCTGGCGGCCTCAAGACAGAGTTCCGGCACTACGAGTTTTACAACACAAAGTCGGGCGAGGTCCATCGATTCGACACTTCGCCCGTCGCCGAGCGCCAGCAAACAGGCCCGCTGGTCTTGTATTGAAGCAGTGTTCGTGGCCGGATCGAGAATTTGCAGAGCATAGTGCTTGAGGGACTCATTATCTCCAGCGAGCGCCAGTGCGGTGTACTTCTTGGCCTCCAGCTGCTCGACAAGAAGTTGCGCAAGAGAAGGGCTTGAGGAAAATAGATCACTCTCCTCATCCCAGACGACTTCGGCATAAGCGACGGTTCCACCGGCCTGCTTTGAATTGAGAAGCACGTAGTAGACCGCAGCTGAACTTGGGCGAGGTTTCGTATAGCGATTAGAAGGGCTGAAGTCGGCTTTTCTTACTTGCACGCGTAAGGCTGGCCCCGGCCCGCTGGAAGAGGTAAGCGCTCGCCAAACCGGATCTGCAAACCCCAACTCGCGTATTTGTTCAGCCAGCTGAATCGCTTTGCTGGAATTGCCGTCGACGTCGATGCAAGACATCGGGTCGGCGCCGATGTAGCGGGACTTGTTGATCAACCATTCCGCATCGAGCCATTCCCGATCCACAAGACTCAGCGAAGTCAGGGGGATTGTCATTGGCGTACCCTCGCGCTCAACCACTACCTTCCATCCCAGGTTGCTGACCAGTCGGGCAGCTAGATTACGCCCATCTGCTGCAGTCCAGATTCGCGGTGCATCGGCCGGAGGGGAATCCTGAGCATTTAACGGATTGGAACCGGCCCATGTCTGAAGGCCAGTCAGTAAGATGAACAACCAAGGGATACCAGCTCCTTTCATGGTGAAGAAACTAGTAAGTATCGTGGTGGTGTTCAAGCGCCAAATTTTAGCTTCCCCGGCAGGATTTGAAGGCGATTTGATTGCGCACCCTCCAAGGCCGGACCAGGGGCGGTAAGATCGAGCAAGGATAGGAGGGCTTGAGAAAGGATATTCCAGCGGAAACCTTTGAAGTGTCCTCACTCCACGCTGGTCTTGAAGAGAAGAAGCGGGCTAACGCAATCGTCTCGACTGTCCGCTACGAACACGTATACCCAGATGTAGTCTTTGCCGGGACCGAAACCCGTATTGTCTGATTCTTTGGCGGACTTGACGCTCACTTCATTGTAACCTTCTTTGAGTCCGATAAACTGGAGGCTTTGCGACTTGGTGTTACTGTCACTTGCGACCGTGTAGACAATCAATCGCATGCCATCCCGCATGCGGGGCGGGATCAGAATTTTTAGTTTCAGCGGCTCTGTGAACTCACCGTTGGACAGGGCAAGCATTGCCCTGTCTGTGGTCGGAACTATGGTCACTTCATTTCCGGGCTTTGCACTGTTACTGGCTACTGTCCCTGAGAAAGATATTTCGATCTTTTTTTCCGAAGAGTAGTGGGTTCCGAGGGACGAGTCCCATGATGCCAGATAAGTCTGATCTTCCGGGGATAGTTGTGCCGCCTTTACGTCGACGTTGCCTTTACCAACTATCGCGATTGTAGCTGTGCCTCTTTTGTAAGCGACCAAGCTGCCCTCGATTTTGGTGCCGGCTGCGGATGTCCAACTGCGGGGTGCGAGTTGGTTTCCTTCCTGTGCAGATACGGGTGATAGCAGGGCAAACGCAAAAGCTATCGAGCTTAAAAACCAGTTAAAGGGATAGTAGTTGCTCATGGTGTGGGCTGGTGAGGTAAAGGAAGGGGCTTTTTACAAAATTACGACTTGTGTGTCAATTGCTTACGTGTTGCTGGTCTCTCCAGCGTGAGCAATTGAATAGCTCTTCGTGTATTCGAGTATACTCACTTTTCCCGAAGCAATATAGATACTGGTTTGATTGGAAGGTGATCTTCCTGCCCCGGCTGCCTGGAAGTTGTTTTGCCAATTCCGCAACTTTCTCAAGGCCTTCTGTCTCCCTCCGGTCGGTGGTCAATTCGCTAAGACGCGATCCATGCGTTGGGAAATATCTTTCAAGCGTTCCAAGTCTCCGCCCGCCACTTCAGCGGATCCCCATTCCCCCTGGTAGTCGATTTCCTTGAGCGCTTTCATTACCTCGGCCCAGTCGACGCTTCCTTCTCCCAGCTTGGCGGAAAACCCTTTCCACAGTCCCTCATTGTTTTGCAGGTCGCGGCTGTATTCCTTGATGTCGAGCTTGAGGATACGTTTCCCAAGAATCCGAATCCAGTGTTCCGGCCAACCAAATCGAACGACATTGCCGACATCGAAATACCAACCGACCTGCGGGCTGTTGAAGGAATCCACAAAGTCACGTGCTTCCATCGGGCTGAGGAAAATGTTGTTCCATACGTTTTCGAAAGCGATTTTGACTCCGGTCTCTTCGCTGACGGGAATCAGCTCCGCGACAGATTTCTGGAGCCGGTCATAGACGAGGTCATACTGGTATTGCTCGTTCACGATCCCGGGGTAGAGAAGAACGGTATTTCCACCGAGCTCTTTGGCGTCTCTCAGGGCTTGGGAAAATCGATCGATTCCTTCCTTCCGCTCGGATTCTTTATCCAGTCCCATCATTCGGCCAGCAGCGCCTGCTACAAGGCCTGGAACGACGAGGCCGGATGCTGCAGACGCTTCCTTGATTTGCGAAAGGTCGCCTTCCGGGATGGGACCGTCGAATTCGATGCCGTCAAAACCCGCCTTCTTTGCGAGAGTAAATTTTTCAGCGATCGACGTGGCCGTTTTGATCATTCCGTGCTTCAGCGATTTTTTGATCGTTCGCGTTTTCGTTGATGATTCGGCAGCGCTTACGAATTGTGCAGTGGCCAGTGATGCGGAAGCTGCGGAAAGGAATCTGCGCCTGGATTGAGGAGAACGGATTTTCATGGGGTTCGGTTGTAGAATGCGAAGAGAGCCTATTCAAGCCGGGATTGCTTTTCAATCTCTCTATAAATCTCCTGATTTCTCTCATTTTTTGCCGTTTTTGAGGGGATTCACCGGAGATTGGGACGATTCTTTTTCATGAGTTTTATCTTACGGAGGAGGGCTTCGGAGCTGCGTGATCACGATTTTCTTTAAAAATCACAATTTCGGACAAACGAGCAGAAAATTTCCCAAAAAGCGCTGAGGCCCTGAGTTTCGGGCCAAGTCAAGGGTTTCGGGAGGCAAATAAGGGCATTTTTCACTGATTTTGGGAATGATACTTTAATCAATATATTGGTAGCTATTTGTCCATGACAGGACCACGATTGTCCCTCGGTTCAAAACTTGGCACAAAACAAGGTTTGAAGTTGCAGCCAAGCGAGCTTTTTCGGTTAGCGAGGCCATCTAAAAATCGTTCGGAGGAAATAGTTCCTACGAACACCGCCTGAGCGCGAACCACACTGTTATGAAAATGTATGTAGGCAATCTGTCGTTTGATACGACGAAACAAGAACTTGAAACCCTTTTCTCCCAGCATGGGGAAGTAACCGATTTGCATCTGCCGACGGACCGCGATACGGGCCGCCCACGTGGCTTTGGCTTCGTGACCATGGATTCGGCACAGGCTATGGAATCTGCGATCAAAGAATTGGACGGCGTCGAATTTGGCGGTCGGACACTGAAAGTGAACGAGGCGAAACCTCGTGACTGATCAGACTTAAGATACGGAAAGGGAATGGTCCTCTGAATTAGATTCGATATTCGATTCTGTCAGAGGATTTCCCTTCCTTCTTTTGAAGACCATTTGCAGGGTGGTCATTTCATTCCTGCTTTTTATATTCCGGGTTTATATCAGTGATGTAAACCAGCGGCTGGCGATTATTCAAGCCTCCGCGAATCGATTGCCAAAGAGTTCTTTTTGAGCGATTTCGAAATTCCATCTCCGTGGCGGGATCTTAATCGGATCGTGGTCTCGCCGGAAATTAGCGAGCTTTTCAATCAGAGAAACGGTAAGGGATCTTCGTGATTCCTATTTGGGAATTCACCGGTTTACGAATGGGGCATAGCGAAGTTGTTTGGATTTTGATTCTCCTGACAAGAGCGGATGCGAGACTTTTGAGACCGACGCCAGTCCCGGCGGATGGGCTCATTGGTAAGGTCAACGCTTAGCTGGCGGAAAATCCGAACGATTCCTTCCTGATCTTGACGGAAACACAATTTCGGCGTTTTTGTTACTGAGGGATGGCGGCTCCGGCCATTCGAGAATTCCATATTTGGCGGCTGAATTCTTTTGCAAACAAGTTCATTGTTCTGATGAACTTTAAGTTGGATGCGAGAAATGGAGAATCAGGAATTGTGTCAAAGGGGGGAGGAAAGTTGCGTAAACCCTGAAATTCTTTCTCACCTTCCGCGTTGAATTGGGTAAGTAACAATTAGGAACCAATACTTACAGGATCTCCGCCTTTTCGAAGAACGGAGACCTGAACGTTTGGGATTGTGGGCTTGCTTTGATATAGTTACCCGAATCCTGCGGGTGAGAGGATCCGGAGAAACGAATTATGAAGTGTGAGAATTGTGGAACTGAGTTTATTCCTCGAAGCGAAGGGCAGTTGCCGGTATGTAGCCGTTGTCTGGTCCAGGGAGCGATGAGTCCTGAATTTGAGCATGACGAAACAATTCCTTCAGAGAAGCCTCCTCGAGGGAAAGGGGCGGAAGCTGCTTATGCGGACAGAGACGAATTGCAGGGTCTATTTCCGGACTTCGAGATGTTGGACCGACTGGGAGCTGGTGGGATGGGCGCCGTGTTCAAAGCCCGGCAGAAGAGCCTTGATCGCATGGTTGCGATCAAGATTCTAAATCCAAAGTTGGCAGGTGATCCCGAATTTCAGGAAAGATTCGAGCGCGAGGGCAAAGCGATGGCGATGCTGAGTCATCCCAACATTGTTGGAATTCACGATTTTGGAGTTCGCGAAGGGTTTCATTTTCTGGTCATGGAGTATGTCGATGGCTGCGATCTGCAACGATTGATCCGGTCGGAGGAGGTGGATGAGGCAATTGCGTTCTCAGTGATCACACAGGTGTGCGACGCGCTTCATTTCGCGCACGAACAGGGAGTCGTGCATCGCGATGTGAAACCCGGGAACATTTTCGTCGACAAGAGCGGAGCAGTGAAGATCGGTGATTTTGGACTCGCAAGGATAGCGAAGCAGGATACGAATGTGTCGCTGACGATGACGGGTGCAGGAATGGGAACGCCTTCCTACATGGCACCGGAACAGTTGGAGGATGCCAAAGCGATTGATGCCCGGGCCGATATTTACGCTCTCGGTGTCGTTATCTATGAAATGCTCACGGGGAAGGTGCCGGCGGGGAATTTTCCACCCCCGACTTCGAAATTGCCCCGTCGAAACAAGAGGCTTGACCGGGCAGTTCTACGCGCGATGGAGCCGAATCCGAAGAATCGATTTTCGGATGTGCGTGAAATATCGCGAGCGATGGGAAGGAAGGGAAAATTCGAGTCAGGAGCGCCCGTGAAAGGGAAGTTGAACCGAACGGTGTCGATCGTCGCCACAGTCGCGGGCGTACTGGTCGTTGGCTTGCTCGCTACCCATTTTAAGAGGGAATACGACAGGAAAGATGAGTTGACTGAAAATTCATTCCTCATTGACGAGACGACGAAACAAGCCCTGGAAGATCCTTTTGAGAACAGCCTGGGAATGAAGTTTTTGCCTGTTCCGATTACCGGCGGTCCCAGTGATGGCAAGAGAGTCCTGTTCAGCATTTGGGAAACTCGGATTGAAGACTATGCAGCATTTGTCGAAAGCGATCCGGATCGTGAATGGCCCGAGGTGGAATTCCCTCAGGGAGAGAATCATCCGGCATTGAATGTCAGTTGGACGGATGCGACGGCATTTTGCGAATGGCTTACGGCAGTCGAGCGGGAAAAGGGAGTGTTGGACGACGACAAACACTATCGATTGCCGAGCGATCACGAATGGAGTTGTGCAGTGGGGATAGGTTTAGAAGAAGATGCCGCATTGCTCCCGATAGTGAAGGATGGTGTCGTGACGAAGATTTTTCCCTGGGGAACTGGATTTCCTCCCCCCAAGGGTGCCGGGAGCTATTTTGGTGGAGATGCAACGAGAAGTCCGTTGAGAGTCAGGCGACAGATTGGTAGCTATAAAGATGGCTTTGACCGCACCGCCCCTGTGGGTAGTTTTCGAGCAAATCAATACGGGCTCTACGACATGGGTGGCAATGCCTGGGAATGGTGTCAGGATTGGCAATCACTGTATCAAAACAGGCGGGTCATGCGGGGATCGTCGTGGTTTGGAAGCATTTCGGGAAGCCTCCTGTCCTCCCGCCGGGGCTCTCAGCCGCCGAATGCGCGGGACTCCATTAGCGGATTCCGCGTGGTGATTGGAGAGGGAGAACTTAGTGGTGATGCTGTTGAGGTGGATCTCGACAGGCTCCTTCCTCATGTCGGACCCGGAATCAGCGCGGAGTATGATGCTGTACGTCGGCGAGGCGGTGTCCTCAGGCTATGGGAGGAGAACGACGGTGGAATTGATATCAGTAAGGCGGAGGGGCTGAATGATATTCTTTCAGTGGATCGACCAATGTGGGCGGGTGGTAATTGGAGTGCTACTCGGATCGGCGGCGAAATGGTTAGCACGATACCGAGCCTGGATCAGCGGTTTGATCTTCGACTCGTCCGAAGTTCGTTTTCTATCGAGTGGCCGGATAAACTCGTTCCAATGGATCCAAGGCACCATGACCATCTTCCATTGATGTCGCCGGTGGAGCGGGCTGTCGACGTCTGGATACGAGGAAATGTTGCGTTCATCGTTACTTCTGACGGGCGACTTGCGTTGGCGGCGGAGGACGATTGGATCAAGGAAAATCAATATGTCGTCAATCGAGTGAAGACTCTCAAGGACGTAGTTAGCGTGGTAGGTTATGGGAGAATGGTGGCCATGCTCACTTCTGATGGTAAGGCCATTTGCTGGCACTCTGACTTTGGATTCTTTGATCCGCCGGACGATCCACGGAAATTAGTTCAACTGGCTACCGGGATGAGACACGTGACGGGACTGTATGAGGACGGTCGTGTCGCTACCTGGTGGCATTCGAAAGATATCCTCAATCCCCGAATTGGGGATGCTCAGATTCCACCGAAAGAAATGGGTCCGGTTATTCGGGTCGAATCGGCAGATTTTTTCAGTGCGGCGCAACACCCTGACGGATCGTGGACAGCATGGGGAGATGACAATGGCGCTGGATTGGTGGATCAAATTAACTCGATCGGAGTCGCTCTAGACATGGGATTATACATTTTGGTAGGGGAAGTTGGGGCCAAATTACTCTGGATCGAGCCTGCTCCGGAGTCCGACGAACCAATTGCTTCGGAAGCCGAATTGGATTCAGTTGGGAAGCCAGCCAACAAATCCGAAATATCTCAGGAGGTACCCTGAGATATTCCCGGCGGCTGTCTTTTCCGTCTCTCCGGATCGATCTGGACCCTTTGATTCGATTGATTTCGCTTCAAGGAGCAGGTAGTTGTACTTGTGTAAGAGCTAGAAAAAAGATTCTATGAGCGATTCCGATTCAGGCGACGGGCAGCCACAGCAATTCCCCAATACCAGCCTGACGCTTCATCAGAGACTGCAGTCGGACAATCCCCTTGAGTCCAAGAAGGCGATGGAGGAATTCCTCAATCGGTATTGGAACTCAATGTACGTTT
The DNA here is from genome assembly GCA_913058215.1 of uncultured Verrucomicrobiales bacterium. GTDB lineage: Bacteria > Verrucomicrobiota > Verrucomicrobiia > Verrucomicrobiales > DEV007 > Arctic95D-9. The sequence continues at coordinate 26,171 of CAJXQE010000003.1, read as the reverse complement.
TCATGAGAGCTCAGGGAGAAAGCCATCACGATGCATCAGACCTCGTTCAGGAATTCTCTCTTACCCAACTGATTTCGCAGGGACAACTGGTTAAATGGGAACCCGGTCGCGCCAAACTGCGCTCCTATCTCAAAACGATTCTTGATCGCTTTCGGAAGAAGGAATATCGGAAGGAGTCGGCACAAAAGAGGGGAGGACCGAAGGCCATCACTCATATTTCGATGGATTTTGATCTTGCTCAAAGTCTGTATGATTCAGGAGCCCAAAATCACGATTCGCCTGACCTCGCCTTTGATCGGGAATGGGCGGAGTCAATTATCCAAAAGGTGATGGCTAATCTATCAGGGGCCTACAATGAGAAGGGGAAGCTCGAGGAGTTCCAACTTCTCATTCGTAATCTTAGCGGAAGATCCAGCGAAGCGGATCGCATTACCTACAGGGAGATTGCACTGAAGCTTCAGACATCTGAGGAAAACGTGAAACAGAAAATGATTGCCCTTCGCACGAGGTTTCAGAAGTCTCTGTCGGCCCTCGTTCAGGACACGGTTTCTCCTGAGGAATTTGAGGACGAAATGAATTTCATTCTAGGCGTCACAACTGGAAGCCTTTAGCGATGCGGGTGACCCTCTGCAATACCGGGGTTCGAGATTGGGCGGTCTATCAATAACTGCATTCAGGGAAGAGCGGGCCAGGTAAGAATATCGTCCAAGGGGACAGCCTCCACCTGCACTTGGATAGTCCGGCCGCCCCTTAATGCGACGTCACTCCTCACTGATCAGTATCCTCATTCTGCAGGCGGTCCTTCAATTCCACAATCTTCTCAGACAAAAGCTCTAGTCGCTTCGGAACGATCTCCGGCTGGAAGTCGGGGAAATCCTGATACAGACCGACCATCATGTTTTTGGCTTCACTGTATTCATTCAGCGCCGCCAGTGGTTTGCTCCCTTTCTCGTGGCTCTCCGCTTTTTTCCATCGCAAAAAACTTCGATACCAAAGATCGCTCGGATCTTTTTTCCCGCCCTCGTTATCTGGTTCCAATTTTGTTTCGGCTGGAACAATCGCCTCTGTCACGTTCACGGTGGTCGATCTGCTTTCAACCGGAGTAGCCGACAAAAATTCAATCACTCCATTGGTAATTCCAACTGCGAGTTTCTCACGATATTCGGGATTTGTGAGATCTACGACCTCGTCAGGATGAGTGATGAATCCGCATTCGATCAACACAGTCGGTACCGTTCGGGATCGAAAGAATTTAATACGACTACTTTTCTTCAGTCCCCGATCAACAGCCCCTGTTTCAGCAACCGAATTTCTTAATATCGTTCCACCCAGGGCCTCAGACAACTCGTTAGCCTCGCTAATCAATCCTCCGGTGTAACATTCGATTCCCCGGGTAGTTCCCTTCGAAGAGGAGTTACAGTGGATGGATACCATCACGGCCGGCTGATCACTCTGGTTCGCAATTTCCATCCGCTGGTCCAGTGTGAGAAAAGTGTCATCATTGCGCGTCATCACCACCTTGTTTCCGGATGATCTGAGTTTCAGTTCGACTCGTTTGGAGATATCGAGAGCCAGGTTTTTTTCGATTGCCTTGTCAGTTTTTCCACCGAAGTCATGGCTTCCATGTCCGGCGTCAATCACGATCGTTATAGGCGAATCGAACACTTCCGATGTCGGCTTCTTCCTGGAAATCACAAAGGCCAAAAGCCCGGCTGCAACAATCAGACCAAGGATCAAGAGTGATACACCTTTCACAAACTTCCCCTTATCACCCGGGGGCGGATCGAGCACTCGCTTAACCCGCTTCTCGACATCTGATTTTGAATTCGCGCTGTCACTCATGCCGCAAAGCGCAAGCGATGGAACTCCGCTACGAGCTTTTGCTGGCGAAAGAACGGAAAGCTCCAGAATCGCTGTCGCATAGCTGGAAGGGCGAATTCCCTGAGCGAGTACCAATTCATCCGTCGCTGATTCCCTTTCAACGCTAAGACGTTTCGTTATGATCCAGATACCGGGATGAAACCACGCTGCTGCGGCGACAATCTGGGATAGCGCAAGCAAAAGGGGATCACGCCGTTTCAAATGAGCGATCTCGTGCCGAAGCACCATTTCAAGGCGTTCCTCCGGCCAGTCGACTGCCGCCTTCGGCAGGGATATCTTCGGTCGGAAAATTCCCCACGTCATTGCCGACCCTTCACCTTCGACCAATTGAACGGGCGACTGAAGTCCGATTTCCTGACAGAGTTCTTCGCACAGTCCCAAGCCGGCGTGACCTTCTGAGACGGGCTGATGATTTCGGCTCAAGAGATAGAAGCTCGTCAGCAATCGCACGATAAGAAGCACGATTCCCACCAACCAAATCGCGAGCAACCAGGGGAATTGCATTTCGGATGAGTCTCGCTCATCACTATTTCTGAGATTCGAATTTCCGATCTCATCTTTTATATCTGTGGCTACCGGCTTCGTTTCATTTGAGATTCCAAAGGGTGCAATCGAGTTGCTTGAATCCTGTGCGCCTGGATCCAGAATTCTCCATTCAGGCAGCCAACTCATTGCGAAGATGAGTCCGGATACCGCGACGAGGCTTCCAAACCAAACGTTGAAACGTGTTTTGGGAGCGAGGTATTTTCCGCCGCTGAAAAATAAGATGATTGCGACCAGGGCAATCGCAAGCGAGCTACGAACTCCCCATTCCAATAATATATTGTGAGCTTCCATATTGACTGCCTAGGATTTTTCTCCTTCGGATTCCCGCGCTTTTTCGATGAGCTCCGTCAAACGGTCGTATTCTCCATCTGAGATTTTTGCCTTTCCCTTCGACAAATGCGCAGCCAGGGCCTGCTCGATGGAATCGCCGAAAAAAGTTTCGAGGACACCCTGCAATTCAGAAAATCCTGCCGAAACCCGATTCTTTGAAGGGGAGTAAACAAATTCCCGGCCCTTTTTCTTTCGCTTCAGATGGCCCTTTGTTTCCAGGATCTGAATCATTGTTCTCACCGCATTGAGAGAAGGCGCGTCTTCCATCTCTTCCTGGACCTGGATCACCGTGGCTTGATTCAAGCGATAGATCACCCTTAAGATTTGTCGCTCGCGTCGACTCAGATGTGTTTCACTCATTTCTAAAAACTAAAATATTAGTTTTTAAACGGTCGGTGTCAATTTAAAAACTGATTTTTTGGTTTTTGGGATTGCACTCCATTGAGAAGGTCCTGCTGACAAGGTTTCGCTTTTTGGTGTGTGTCGCTTTACGCTACGAAACCCTCGGTCGCCCTACCTCAATTCCTTAGCACTCATGAAATTCAAAAACTCCACTTGAGTGCGTACTGGTTTGTTCTCGGAAGTGAGCTCGCTTGTATTCTATGATCAGCTCATGAATCTAGATCCGCTCTCAGCTCCGTCAGCTGCCATGCTCTCCGTTGGAGCCTCGGTGCTGCTCGCTATCTCACCGATTGGAGCATTGAGTCAGGAGGGGTTTAAATCTCTTGGTGATGAACTGGATGGCCTGGCAAAACGCGGTGAGGTGATTGGGCTTCAGGTGGCGATCCGAGACTCATCAGGGATTCTGTATTCAGGTAAGTTTGGAACCGTCTCAGCAGGAAGCGAGAAGAAGGTCGACGCGGAAACTCTCTTCCTCGTGGCTTCCTGTTCCAAACCATTCGCTTCTGCTTGTGCCTTGTCTCTGATCGCGGACGGGGACATTCCGATACAGTTGGATGATCCCATCAGTCGGTGGATTCCCGCCTATGGTTCAGTTATGGTAAAGGGTGGGGGATTGGCGGCCCGTTCCCCGACGGTGGAGGAATTGCTTTCCCATCGGGCTGGAATCTACAGCCAGAAATCGAGGATGACTCTCCGGGAGTCGAAGTGGATTCGTGACTTCCGATTGAGCCTCGAAGAATCGGTTGATGGAATCGCTTTATCATCATTGAGTGCGAACCCCGGAAGTGCATATGCCTACAGCGGCGCAGGCTATTGTCTGCTTGGCAGGGTTGCGGAACTCGTGACTGAAAAGTCATTTGAGTTACTCCTTCAGGAAAGGGTTTGTCGGCCCTTGGGTATGACGAGAACGACCTACTTTCCTGCCGTAAAATTTCCGCTCGATGAAATCGCGACGGGTGTTCCTGAAAAAATGTCACCGCATCGGCTGGGCCAGAACCATCGACTTCCCCTGATAGGAGGAAGTCTCTATACTACTGCGGAAGAGATGACTCTCTTTGGAATAGCAATCAGTGAAGGATGGAAGGGGAACGGCACCCATTTCCTGGGCGTGCCAAAAGAGATGATTCGGGATGCGGGAAATCCGCGAAGTAAACAGAGTCAGTATGGACTCGGCTGGAAAGTAATGAAGAGAAACGGTGAGACAATCCGGCTTTCACATTCAGGTTCGCTCGGATCGCACCGGGCATGGTTGGCGGTTGATCTGGAGAAGGGTGTTTCGGTGGCTGGCTGCTGGACTTTGCCGGGTTCCCGGGCGCAAGCGGCCGTGATACCGGTGCTGCAGCATTCAATTCAGAGGGATTAGCCAAACACGGCCCGGAGTTTCTCTTCTAGGAGACTCGATATCAAAAGGCGATACTGCCTATGTGAATGAGATGGGTGTGCTAGCCAGGAGGAATGAGAATTAGACGCCCGGACCGATTCGCGGACTCTGATGACAAAGTCTCGTGAGTGATTCGATTTTGAGTCATAGTGACGTTATGCGTGTCGTAGTTGGCGGAATTCTTATTCTCACTCTTGGTATGCTGCCCGCCGTCAGAAGTGAGGATGGCCTTTTGAAAGGGCAGATTCGAGCTTCGATTGAAGAGTCTCTGCCGCTGCTGGTGTCTGCGTCACGAGTTTCAGCAGAGAGACGGAAATGTTTTACCTGCCACAACGAAGGCTTGCCGACCCTGGTATTGGTCGAAGCCCGGGTTCGAGGATTCGAAATTGATGCGAAGCATTTGAAAGGCCAAACCGAACACACCGTGGCCCACTTGAAGCGAGGCCAATCCAACTACCTCAAAGGGATCGGTCAGGGTGGTAAGGCGGATACGGCAGGATCGGCCTTATGGGCTCTGGATGCGGCCGGGCATCCTCGCGATGACCTTACCGATGCGGTGGTGGATTTCCTCCTCCAGCGGAATGCCGATACGCCTTTCTGGTCGGCTCAATCGAATCGCCCGCCATCGGAAGGGAGCCGGTTCACTTCAACTTTTCTGGCCTTGCGTGGGTTGGACGCCTATGGATTCGACGAGAAGCGGGAAGTCATCGAAAAGCGGCGAATAGCTGCTCGCGAATGGCTCATAGAAACCGGGGCGAAGACAACGGAAGATCATGTTTTTCGCCTGCGTGGCCTGGCTCTCGCCGGGGCTGACAGCTCTAGTATTGAGGAGGCTGGGCGCGCCTTGATTGGGCTTCAGGGAAAGAATGGAAGTTGGGCTCAGCTTGCCGATTTGAAGGGAGACGCTTATGCGACGGGGACGGCTCTGGTGGCGCTTCAGGAAACTGGTCGTTTGAAGGGCGATGAAAAGGTCCACGAGAGAGGGATACGGTTCCTGATTGATTCGCAGGAGAAGGATGGCTCTTGGCATGTCATATCTCGCAGTCGCCCGATCCAGGAATTCTATGAGTCGGGATTTCCTCACGGACCTGATCAATTCATTTCCTGTGCGGCCACCGCCTGGGCAACGCTCGCTTTGCTTCATTCGCTGCCTTAGGCTGACGATCAGACTCTGTCTACTCACGCGAGTTCGATGGTAGTGAGTCTCGAATGCGCCGTTCCTGTTCGTTGACTGGCTGCCCGCTGATTTGGCAAGTTCGAGAGATGAAGTTTTCAATTCTATTCTTCGCGGTAGCTCTCACAGCTTCGCTTTCTTTTCATTCGGCCAATGGTCTTGAGCCCGATTCACACTTCAGTGATCACATGGTTTTGCAACGCGACATTGATGTTCCTGTTTGGGGGACGGCCGCGCCAAATTCGGAGGTCTCTGTTTCCTTTTCTGGACAGAAAGTTTCCGCGAAAGCCGATGATGCGGGCCAGTGGCGAGCTGTTTTGAAACCGCTCAAAGCCTCCAGCGAAGGTCGCGTCATGACGATATCGGGGGATGGGAAACAGTTGGAAATTCAGAACGCGCTTGTCGGTGATGTGTGGGTTGGCTCGGGGCAATCCAACATGGCGGGACGCGTTGAAAGCTATGCGAAGAATGACCCAACGCTTGCAGAGCTGGTGACCAAGGCACCATTTCCTTCGATTCGGCTAATGAACGGAGGGCCGAAGCCTAAGTGGCAGGAAGCAGGACCTGAGGCCGTTCCGAAGGCATCGGCGATTCTTTTCGCTTTCGGTGAACGTCTTCATCGTGATCTGAATATTCCGATCGGTTTAATCGTTGGGGCGGTTGGAGGAACTCCGTCAGGGATGTGGATTCCTGCCGAGTTTTTGGCGGAGAGCGAGTTGTGCCAGGCCGAAATTAAGGAATTTGCCAAGACGTGGGATCGAGAGAAAGCGCAGGCGCGGCTCGATGCTTCCATCGCAGCCTGGGAAAAGCAGGCTGCTGAAGCTGAAGCAGCGGGGGAAAAGCTACGAGGCAGAAAGCCGCGCCCGCTTGCTGCTCCCGGTGAATCTTCGCGTGGTGGTAAGGCTGGCGGATTGTTTGATCGCTATATCCGTTCCAGTGTTGGATACGGAATTCGCGGGGTCCTTTGGGATCAGGGAGAATCCGGCACAGGTATCGTAGGACTGGGGCAACACGCGACCATGACGGAGCTTATTCGCGGGTGGCGCGAGCTGTGGGGACAGGGAGACTTCCCGTTTCTTTTTGTCCAAAAACCTAGCGGTTTTGGCAATGCCTTTTCAGATGTGAGTCCTATCACGCGCGAGGCTGACAAATTCTCAGAACTCCCGGAAACGGTGAATGAAGCGCGGGGTGGCGAAGCTCGTTTTCTTTATACTCGACTCATGTTGGATAATGAAAATGCCTGGATGGTTCCTGGGATCGATCTCGGATCGGGAATTCATCCCATCAATAAATGGGGATACGGAAATCGTGCTGCAGAAATAGCTGAGCAGCGCGTTTACAAAAAGGCCGGCGTAGTTGGATATGGTCCCATTTATAAATCCCACTCCGTCAGTGGAAACAAAGTCAGCGTGACATTTTCCGACGCAGGTGAAGGGCTTGTGGCAAAACACAGCGATGAACTGCAAGGATTTGCCCTGGCTGGAAAGGATGGCATCTGGCACTGGGCCTCTGCAAAAATCGAAGGGGACGACATTGTCGTGCTGATGAGCGAAGCGCTTGCGGAGCCAAGGCAAGTGCGATTCGGATTCGCTCAGAAACGGCAGTGGGCAAACCTCTTTAACAAAGCCGGCTTGCCTGCTCTGGCTTTCACAACTGAGAGCGCGAAGTAAAGATCAAACGAGCGAATAAGCGTGATTCGATTGGGCTTTAGAAGCTGCTGATATTCCACGTAGAGCTATGAGTGACCGGAAAGATCCTCTTTCAAGCAATCTCGCAATGTGGGGCGGAATTGTGTTTTGCCTCTTGTTTACCGGCTTGATTCATTTCATCCGGCCTTATTTGCCACAGATCGACTTTGCACCTGACACCGGGGCCTCACACTATTATTGGAAATTACCCACTCCCAATGTTGTGACTCAGGCGTCCGCATGGATCAGTTACCTGATTCATCAGGGGTTTATGTGGGGCTTGATTTGGAAAGCCCGGAAATCCAATCTCTCCTATACCAAAGGGCTCCATGGAATAAATATCATCGCCTTAGTTGGCAATGCCGTATTCGTAATTTGGCATGTGTTTCAAACAGCGATTTGGTACGATGGATTAGCTCAAGATGTTTCGGTTTGGTCCTCTCAGTGGTCAGTCATTATCATGCTGGTTCTGATTTTACACATGGAGAATCAACGACGGGGCGTTTTCTTCGGAAAGAAAATTCCGTTTCTGACCAACACAGGTCAGTTCATTCGAAAATATCATGGATTCATCTTCTCATGGGCCATTGTCTATACGTTTTGGTTTCACCCCATGGAAAATTCTTCAGGTCATTTGATCGGTTTTTTCTATATGTTCATGCTCTTACTCCAGGGGTGCCTGTTTTTCACCCGGGCCCACATCAATCGATACTGGACTTTCAGCCTTGAGATTTTGGTCTTGTTTCACGGAACACTGGTTGCGATCAATCAGGGCAAGGGGATGTGGCCAATGTTTTTCTTTGGATTCGCAGGTCTGTTTATCATTACCCAGATGCACGGTTTGGGATTGAAGCTATGGCAACGCTGGGCTTTCTTTTCCCTGTACATTGCCGGGGCCCTCTACGTTTATGGATCGACCGGGATGGCAATGTTTCATCAGATAACCTGGATTCCGATCACAGAATACGCCGCCATGTTCCTACTTGCCGGGCTGGTATGGGTGGGAATGAAGATAACGGGGCGACGAAATACGAAGTCTGTATCCTCTGAATGAAGAGGTGAGTTTGATTTCAATTCCAGGTTCGGCCTTTGAAGGGCAAGGTAAGAATACAATTTCAGAGTCTCAAGACAGCTCCAAATACACGCGAGAATAAGGAATATCGCGAATCCCATCAGATGCTTGATGACCTTGATGCCAGGGCGGTTGCGACTACGGAGCAGACGAATGCTTTCGCCACCCGGGCACATCGAAATCTGGCGGAACAGATGCAGGGGCTGCGGGTCTAAATGAAACAAGGAATACGTGACTCTGAACACATTCGGCGAAGCTGCTATCTTCAAGGTGAATTAATCCATCGATCTTTCGATTTATTGAACACCTGAACACCCATAAATATGTGGATTGCTCTTCAGGGAATTTAACCTTTATTCCCGCCATGATCAGCCGCAGAAAATCATTACAAACGATCGCATCAGGCTTCGGTGCTGCAATTGGAGCCTCAATGTTTCCCGAGATCGGCCAGGCTGCTTCCACAGTATCCAGTGGTGGCCCGAAGCGGGTGATCTTTTTCATGCAAAATCAGGGATTCGATCCGGCGACTTGCATTCCGGCGGGAATGACAAATAGCGGTTCGCTGGCCAAGGCAATACTTCCCGAGCCGATCAAGGCATTGGAACCTTTCAAAGAGAAGCTGCATATCATCAACGGCCTGCATGGCAAACACACGAGCCCTTCGCACAGCGCTTTCTTCGGTGCTCTCGGCGGTTACCGTGGCAGCGACGGCGTGGCTCCCAGCGGCAGCACTATTGATTACGAATTGAGCAAGGTGCTTCCTGAGACTCTTTTGCCTCATCTGTGTATCGGCATGGATTCCATTGAGAACATGAAGGCCAAGCCCACGGTGGCTAACCTGTCGGCGCGCGGTGCGGGTCGGCCCATCTTTATGCATTCCAACCCGAATCATCTTTATCAGATGCTCTATGGTGGAATTTCTCAGGGTGACATCCGGAACCAGCACGAAGCCAAGTCCAGCTTGTTCGACCGCATTGAACAATTGGCCGCCGCCGAGGGTAAGACGCTGCCAAGCACTGACAAACAGCGTTTTGGTGAGTTCGTTCAGGGATTCAATGACATGAACGGCCTCCGCGAACGGCTTGGCAAAGTTTCAGATCACCTCCGGAATTTCGCGCCCGAAGTTGACGAAGCTTACACTCGGCCGGAGTTCGAAACCGACTGGCACGACCGTATTCTGGATCTGGGTATCTCGGCTCTCAAATCGGGCACTACCAATGTGCTCACCATCGGCTCTGGTCGGGGTGAGATTTTCGGCGCTTGGAAAGGCCTTGGCGTTGATCAACAGGGCCATAACCTCGGACACATGAAGCAGCCCGACAATCCGATCTGGGTCAAAATCCGCCAATACAACAGCCGCATGCTCGTGAAGCTGATGGAGGAATTGGAAAGCGTTCCCGAAGGTAGTGGTACCATGATGGACAACAGTTTGATCGTCTACACCAGTAATAATGCTGACAAGCAGCACACCGACGGATCCAACTGGCCGGTGATGCTTCTGGGGAACTGCAATGGAGCTTTCAAGAGTGGCTGTTTCACGCAGTTGGACGGCAAACGTCCGATCAATGCCCTCTACACATCGATCTTACGAGCTTCCGGTGTCGAGGTAGACCGCTTCAACATGACCGAGAAGATGGCTGCCAAATTCGACTCCGGCACAGGGCCTATTAAAGAAATTTTTGCATGACCCGGTTGATTCTCACCCTCGCGGTGGCAGCCTTATTTGTGTTCACTCAGGGATGTCGCCGCAGCTACACGCCCGGCGAGCCTGTCAGTGGGGACTTCGAGAATCTCGCAGTGGGCTTCCTCGATAAGCATTGCTACGAATGCCATGACGACCTTGTCACCAAGGCCGATCTTTCACTGCTCGATCTCGGGCCGGTGGACGAGACCAACGCAGCGGTCTGGAAGTCAGTCTGGGCTCAGGTCGCGCTTCAGGAAATGCCACCCAAAAAGAAGTCGCAGCCTGAGATCATCGAACGGCTGCGATTTGCCGACTGGATCGTCGAAGAGCTGACACAGGTCATGAAGGACAAAGGCGGATTTAAGGCCCACCTCGATCCTCACAAAGGCAACTTTGTCGATCACGATTTACTATTTGGCCCCCTGCCAGAAGGCATCAAACTCGCGCCTTCATCTTCGCCGACCCGCATCTGGCGGGTGACGCCTCAGGAGCACATCACGCGGCTCAACCAACTGATCAATACAGAGCCGGCCTTCGACCCGGAAAAGCGGGGACTTCGCACCCTCGGCGATGTCGTCCCCACCAACCACGGAGGCGAGTTGAAGCTCTACTTTGGCACCGACCGAATCATCCGGTGGGAAGGTGGAACTGTGGCCTACGCTACCGCAGTAAAGAGCGTCCCTGTGGTCCTCGCCTCGGCCCGGAAACACGGACTTGAGAATTACCCGGACTTTTACACCGTCAACAGTGCCGAAGCGACCCAGATCCTTGGAAAGGCGGAAGACATTCTTGAATACATGGCTTACGGGCCGCTCAGCCTGGGCAATCCGGAGCAGATCACCGACGATCCGAAAGCCTACGACAAGGTCAAGCCCGAGGGCGATCTTCGTGGCCTTCCCACTGCCATTGTCTACAGCACCAAGGTCACCCGCCCGATGACTCCCGTGTACGATCTGATGCAGGACCCCGATTCCGAGGTCACTGACGAGCTTCTGAGCGCCGCAGTTGATTATCTCTTTGAAGCCCTCACCTTCCGCCCTCCTACCGCGAAGGAATCAGGTGAATACCAGAAGATGGTCAGGGATTCCATTGCCAAGGTTGGCAAAGAAGATGGTATTTTGATGGGGCTTTCAGCCATATTCCTCGACCGTGACGCCCTGTTCCGGCCGGAGTTGGCGGAGGCAAAATCGAGCAGAGCTGACAGGCACGGCCGTGTCATACTTCAAGACTGGGAGTTGGGACTGGCAGTGAATCATGCTCTCCGCTACATCAAGCCGGATGAGGAACTCCGTCAGGTGATTGCTGAGGGTCACATGCGAACCAGGCAAGACGTCGAGCGTGAAGTTAACCGTATGCTTGCCGATGACAGCATTCGCAAGCCGCGAGTCCTGCGCTTTTTCCGTGACTACTTCGACCACGATCTGGGCGGCTACATTTGCAAGGACAGTAAAGCGATAGGGGAAACCGGTGTCTCCGGGGGTAACAGTCACTATCGCGCCATGTTCGATGCTGCGGCGAGCACAGACCGACTTATTGAGTTGATCCTCGAGGAGGATAAAGATGTCCTTAGGGAGTTGCTGACCACCCAGCAGGTCGTCTCCACCACCAACGATAACACCTACTTCGGCAGGAAGCACACCCAGGAAGAAAGAGACATTGCCGTGGCTGCGAAAAAGAAAGCCGAAGAGGAACTAAGCGCGAAATACGCTGCTGAACTGAATGAGTTGAAATCTGAAATTACCGAAGTGAATAATAGCTTGAAGGATAAAACTCTGGAAAAGAAAGCCAAGACTACTCTTGAGCGAGAAAAGAAAGATTTGGAGGCGAGAAGGAAGAAAGTCGAAAACGAAAAGAAAAAGAGAAGAGACAACCGCAATGTCAATGTTGCGGTGGCAAAATTGACCGGTCCGAAAATTTACGCTCGCGTCAGCCGCCGTTCCTTCGGAGCAGGATCCATGAAACCTGATCGAAAACTGGCTACGGCTCCTGAGGGGCAGCGCATGGGAATCCTTACTCATCCTTCATGGCTCGTCTCACACTCCGATGCGATGGATAATCATGCCATTCTGCGTGGACGCTGGGTTCGAGAGCGGCTTTTGGGCGGAGGCATTCCCGATATCCCTATCACCGTTGATGCGATGTTGCCCGACGAGCCCGATAATACTCTTCGCTTGCGCATGCGTGTCACGCGGGAGAAATACTGTTGGACCTGCCACGAAAAAATGGACCCGCTGGGACTCCCCTTTGAAATGTACAATCACGCTGGTCTGTTCCGGACTACCGAGTTGAAAGCGCCCGTCGACACCTTTGGTGAGATCATCGACTCCGGCGATCCTGAGTTAGACGGTCCCGTGAACAACGCGATCGATCTGATCCAAAAACTTGCCGAAAGCGAACGCGTTGAGCAGGTCTTCATCCGTCACGCCTTTCGCTTCTGGATGGGCCGAAACGAGACGCTCAATGACGCTCCGGTTTTACAGGCCGCCCACAAGGCTTACCGCGAAAACGGAGGGAGCATGAAGGCTCTGATCACATCGCTGGTGACTTCAGATGCCTTTCTGTATCGGAAAGTGGAAAACTAGGACGTGGGTTTTAGATCCATCTTTCGAAACAAGCCAGGTTCTTAAAAAGAGACTCATCGAGCCTTTCATCCGAATCTGGCAAAGAGCCGAAGCTCGCTTTGAAAAGAGCGACTCCAGAAGGGGATCAATAGGTCATCGATTCCCGCTGCTTCTGCACATCAAGATGATGCAGATCCTTGCGTGACGCGTACGACTAATTTCTCAAATCCAGTGCGCCGTTCGTAGTCTTTCTGTTTCTCAATATTTTCAATCGAATCCAGAATCTCAATTTGGAAATCCTGTTCTGCGAGAAGTCGTAAGAGAGTCTTCACGATCAGTCGCGCGTGATGCGCACCCGCGCAGGTGTGCGTGCCATTCCCGAAGGCAATGTGAGGGTTTGGCTTTCTGTCAGGGCGAAAGGTGGCGGCGTCCTCGAATATCGATTCATCGTAATTGGCCGAGGCCCAGCAAAGCGAGATGCGCTGATCTTTGCGAGTGGTGACACCGTGGACATCCCGCTCCTCGGTATTGACTCGTCCAATGTGGGTCAGCGGTGTGATCATGCGAAAGAATTCCTCACCCGTCGTGTTGATCAGGGAACTATCGGCGCGCAATTTCTCCAGTAAATCAGGACACATTCCCAGCATAGCGAAAACGGAGCTCACTGTATGAATGATAGTGTCGCGTCCCCCGGCAAAGGCGAGATTTGCGAAGCCGACCATCTCTTCACGAGTGAGCTTCCGACCTTCCACTTCGGCATGGGCGAGAGCCTCAAAAAAGTTGGAGCGGTCCGACGACTGCTCCGCCTCGTCGAATTTTCGGTGAATGTATTCTTCGAGGGCTGAACCCTTGGCTGCACCGTCATCACCATCGCGAAACACATGGATGCCCCAGCTGATCCATTCGTCGGCCTCGGACTCATCGACATCAAACAAATAGGTTAGAGCCCGCGACTGGAGGGGTAATGCAAAATCGCGAACGATTTCGATATCCTCCCTCTGACTCGCGTCGACAAGGAGCTCTTCGAGGAGCGAAACAATTCGTTCTCCAAATTCAGGGGCAAGCGGTCGGCGGAAAAATGGCTCGACGAGAGCACGGTAATCTTTGTGCTGCGGAGGGTCGACCTCGATCGGAAGCTGCCGAACCGTCCGAAAATCCTCTTCGGATGGAATGGGAACGCGGAAAGGTGCGTCGGAACTGAAACTGGTGAAGTCGCGTGCAGCCGCCCGCACCGCTTTAAAACCGAGAATCATTGTGATTTCCTCTTCATCGAATTGAATGGGAATCGCGTCACCTTTCTTCCGATGTTCGGCGAAGGCGTCATGAAAGGGACATTTGCTCATAATGTTTGATCAATGTGAAATTGATTTTGTGAGTGGGGCGATCGAGATGACTTGATTCATTTAAAGCGGGGCCACCTCGACAACGAGGCCGTCCAATTTTGCAGTCACTTCGATCTGGCAGCTCAGGCGGGAGCGTCCATCGGCTTCGTCCTCTAAATCCAGAATGTCCTGCTCCACTTCGGAAGCCGGACCCACTTTCTCGATCCAGTCAGGATGAACTTTTACATGGCAGGACGCACAGGAGCAAACGCCACCGCAAGATCCGAGTATGCCTTCCACATCGTTATCCAGAGCGACTTCCATGAGGGAGTCCTCAGCGTCCTCTGCGATAATACTTTCTCCAGTTTCAGTAATGAAGGTAACTTTTGCCATGTCTCTTGTTTTTTTGGGGGGACTTTGCGCAGTCAATTTGACTGGAGATGCATTCGCGACAAGAACTCAGAAAACCAGAAGTAGCTGTATCTTCACTAATATGGAGAGATATCCTAAAAATGATGTCATAATTAAGCTATGAAACCCACGGTCGAGTCTGTTTTTCCATCCCCGAGGCAGTCATTCACCTGCCTCGATCATGACCTGCCGGAGTTTCACAATGACTACCACAAGCACGCTGAGCTTGAATTGACCTCGATTGTCGAAAGCAAGGGTAAACGTCTTATCGGGGATTCCATTGAGCATTTTGATGCAGGCGATCTCGTTCTGATCGGCCCTCACTTGCCTCACCAATATGAGAGCGAACGAGTCGGGCGGGCACGGGCAAAGGTCATCCAGTTTGCACCCGATCTCTTTGGAAAGGATCTGATCCTCCTGCCCGAATTTCGATCAATCGGTGAACTGCAAAGCAGGGCTGCACCGGGTCTCGCTTTCTCCCGAAATACTCAGGGAAAAGTTGCGCCACTCATGGATCACTTGTTCGCCGATCCGAATGAAGGGAAACGCGCGCTACTTCTTCTCGAAATTCTTCTAGTTCTCAGCCACGATAGCGATGCAAGGCCACTGGCTTCGGTCGGCTACGTCGACCAGGTTTCTGAAAAGTCGGTCGCCCGCCTCGGACGGATTATCGCCTTCATTGATGAAAGGGTTGAATTGGGTGATTCGATTCGTTTGGAGGAAATGGCGAAAGTGGCCGCGTTGCACCCCCAATCGGTGAGCCGGTTTTTTCAACAGCATACCGGTATGAGCTTTCAGGATTACCATCAGGTCATTCGTGTTGGAAAGGCTGCGAGAAAGCTCATCGAGACTGACGATGATATTTCATCGATTGCTCTCGATGTGGGGTTCGCCAGTCAATCGAACTTCAATCGCCAGTTTCGTGGGATTCATAAAATGACACCTTCTCAATATCGAAAGCAACTCGCGTCCCGCTCAACGTGATCCGGAGACGGCCGGGATTCTGAGTCGTGATTCCAGAATGAGTCGGGATAAGGCTTGGTTCTATTTTCTGGAGTCTGTCGACAACTCACTTCTTCTGAATTTCCAACATGGCTTCGGCGAGCGCCTTCCCAAAGCGAACAAAGGTCTTGCCGCTGCCCAGGTAATGGTATTCGGCATTTGAGGCGCATCGATCCCAGGTGTTCTGCTCCGTCGCAGTCAGTTCGCCATCACCGAAACCGAAGCGGGCGCATTCCTCTTCGAACTTCTTCGGTGTCATCTCTCCCTTTTTGACACGCTGCTTCCAGTTGCCGGTCATTCGCCGTTTCCAGTAAATATCGCTGAGTTCGAGTTCGTAGTAGGGGCCGCTGTCCACCGCGATCACATTGCCGCGAAAGCGCTCCTCCACCTTTCCATCATATTGCTCCACTGCGGCGAATTGAGTTTTGCGGAAATCGGTCGTTGGCAGTCCTTTGTCGAATTGCCGGCTGTCCGGGGCCGTACCGTAGACTCCCAGAACGCCTACGATGAAGGGCAGGTCCGGCACAGCAAGCTCCTTGCGAACATCCCTGATGAAATGGATCATGTTCCCGGTGTATTGCTCGATGTGGTGTCGATTGCACATGTCGTTCCAGCCTTGGAACCAGACGAATCCGGCCAGTTCATAGCCTTGCTCTGCGTCGTAAGCTGGAACTACTTTTCTAATGCTGGCGGTGTCCTTTAGCGTTGTCTGAACGAACCTGATCATCTCACGATAGTAGTGGCCCACTTTCTCCTTTTCAGGGGCACGGTTGCTCTCCTTTTCTTTCGCACTGGGCTGATAGGGCCCTGCACTTGGCGGTCGAAAGTCCACGGCTAATGATTTTCCGCCCCAAGCAGTCTTGATGATCAGGACTGGTTCTTCGAGAGCCTTGTCGATTGTAATTCCAAAAGCGTATTCGGGACCAATGCGCTCGTCGTCGAAACCGTATCCCACTTTCACTTTGCTGTGCAGAACGGTATCGGCGTCGCCGCGTCCTGTCAGGTAGGTGATCCACGCGTTGTCGGAAACGACCGGGTCGCCGTTCTCGTCCAGAATCTCACTAAGAAGCGGGGCAGTTTTGGGGTCGTCGCCAATGGCCGCAAACGTGCTTTGATGCGCCGATCCCTGCATATTGGACTGCCCGGCGAGGATGTAGACCTTCAGAGGTTTTGTATCAGCTGCAGTCGCGCTGAAGACAAATCCGGTGATCGCCAGGGCGGCAAGAGCCGATGCGGTTTTGGAGTGTTTGATCATATTCTTACAAAAAGACTAAGACGGTGTACCATTTAACAGGCAGTCCCGGACATTAAAGAGGCGAGGTCTACTTCTCTACCTCTTCCGAATCAACAAGCTGATCAAAAATACGCCGTGTTTACGACTCAATCTTGAAAATCTCTGCAACCTCTTCCGACGAGAGTGCACGCTTGTAGATACGAATATCGTCAATGGCGCCCCTGAAGTAGCGCCCGTCGTAGTCATTACCAATCCGCACAGGATCGGTGTTGGTAGTCAGCGGCGCGGAGCGCACGCCTTCCCGGTCTAGCTTGCCATCAAAATAAAGTTTTACATTGCCATCGTCGAGAGTCATAACCACGTGACTCCAACGGTTCTCTCGCAATTCGGCTCCGCTGACGAAGTTGTCTCTGGTGTCGCCAAAGGCTACTTTGCTATGGCTTCCTTCCTTCCAGGTCCTTAGGGTATAGGCCTTATTCGGATTGTACTTACTCACCAATCCGCGCATACTTTGCAAGCGCTTGGGCCGAATCCACAGCGAAATCGTACCATCAGTAGTCAATGTTAGCGAGTCGGAGTGGGCACACTCGATAAAATCTCCACTGCCATCGAGCACCGCGTAGTTACCACGATTCTCTCCTGTCGAGTGGTTGGTCGCATCACCGATTAAGTGACCGTGGTTACCGGCACCGCTGGCATCGCGAACTAATTCACCCTTTTCCGATTCGAAACGCAAATACAGCACGAGGCCGGTCTTCAAGGTAGGTTTTCCAAGAGGATCTGTTCCCAACTGCTTAATGGCATTACGGACTTTTACGGCTTCACTGATATTACCTGCAGTAGTGAGGCGCTTCATTAGGCCCGCAAGTTGCGCGCGGTAGGCGGTGTTAGAGGTAGTCAAATCATCCTTTAACTTAATCAGTTCAGCCTCATGTTGCGCCCTGTAAATCTTCTGAAGCCGGGACAGGGACTCGACTTTGGAAACCGCAGTAGGCGGTGATCCGTCCTTTGCAAAGCGGGCAATTTCCTGCTTAACGGCGATCAGGCCATCCAGATCCGCTTTTGCCTGCAGATCTTTTTGCAGATCGATCAGGGCCAGTTGGTATTTCTCACTCAAATCAGTCAGAGGTTGGCTAACCAGACTGAGGTGAGATTCGTAGCGAGTTTGGAGTTCCTCAAGATTGGAAGCGGGTTTCTGGGCAGCCGCGACTCCACAGAAGAGCAAGGACGCAGCCAGACAAATGACGGCTCCCCTAGTATATCGATTTTTCAAATCTGAGTTTTGTTCGCTGGAGGAAGCAGGAGGGCGGCAAAGGTGAAATACTTCCATACCTTCATTTTAGTCACTGTTACGAAGGCTTGTCAATCTGACTGCTAACTGCCGGGGGGGAATTGTTCTTTAACCCGGATGCTTGATTGCTGCCGGAAGCCGGGCTTGGAATTGATGCAGCGAAGTCCGAATACCATCCAGGTTCCGAATTGTGACGACGGGGTAGGCACCGACAGCGGCTTGGTCGATGGCATGCTCTGTCATAAACCAGATGAACCGGGAAGAATTGATTTTTAGAAGCCCAAATTATGGTGTGCCTGAGCAATTTTCCGAGGAGACAGCGATAGATCACCGGGCCGAACTCTATAGCCTGAGAGTAATGATTCACGAGATCCTTCCCGGGTATCTTCCCGCTTTCATGTTCGTTTCGATGGAGAAGCGGCTTGTGAGGCTTACGGAAAAGCAACGCCCGGTCTTTTTGGGAATGCTCGAGTATGCCCTTGTGGAACGCTACAGTTCAATTCGGGATGTGCGACCCGAGTTGGTGAGCAGACTGTTCACTGGCTGATAAGGAATTGCTTTCTCAGGCAATCACCGCTGTTCAACGGTCCCGTAAGTGGCCAGTCACTTCTGCCTTCAGGCCAGTGGGAACATACCTTGCGCCGTCCCGATACGCCTTCAACCGGCTCGCAGTGCAGAGCGACCCGGTGCGATGCCAGTCCTTTCCGTCAAAACGAAAGACGGAGCCTTCGTCTTAGGAAGTGGCAACCTTAATACCATCGGACACGATCGATTGATTGGAATTTGCTGTTTCAAGGGATTTCATCGGGGCGTCGGTCCGGCCGGGGTTGCGAGGTTCCGAATTCGCTAAGCACCCCCGGCTGATAGCCGATTCTATTTCACGCTTATGCTGTGTCTCGGAACTCCAAGGCAGATCCGAAATCCATCCCGGGAGTCGGAATACGAGACACTTGCGATCCCCAGTCTGACAGCACAGCGAGCATTGCCGGGGACATCAAAGTAATTGCCGCCGCGACAAACAGGACGCGACACTGAAAGCTCTTTGTCCTCATAGTGCGTTTCCTCGTGGCCTCCTTTCGGATCAAAATGATCAAGAACGAACTCCCAAACACCACCGCACATGTCTGCCAGACCGAAACCGTTTCGTCCCTTTTCCCCGTAGTGATCCACGGGAGACAAATAGGCAAAACCGTCGCTCCAGGGAGCGTTCGCCAGGGGCCAGATCATGTCGCGGCCGGGTAGAAAGTCGACGGCTGAGATGTTGAGTCTGCCCTTGCCCTCCATCAGATCGTTTCCCCACCAGAAATAATGACTCTTCTGACTGCCGCCGCGGCAGGAATAGGCCCATTCCGCTTCAGTCGGCAGGCGAACTTCCATGTCAACGGGCAACTGGCCCGCCTTGCGTTCCCTTTCCGTCAGCCAACGGCAAAAGGCCTTCATGTCCTGGTAACTGACGCAGACAACCGGGTAACTGTCCTTCATCGGAATCCCGAAACCTGGATCGCGCCAGCTCTTGTCATCCATCGATTTCCACGGGTGCCTGACTTTGGAGCTGAGATAGTACCGGTCCCATTCATGATCAAAGACTTGCGTCATGCCGCCTGGTTTTTCTGCGTCCGTGACGTAACCCGACTCCTCTACGAATCGACGGAACTGACCCAAAGTGACCTCCGTGCGCCCCATCCAGAAACCCTTGCCCACTTGCATCGGGCGCGGCTCGCCTTCGTATTCTTCGCGCACCGTTCCCGCTTGGGCACCTCCTTCGATACCGGTCGCCCATTTCTTTTCGGAAGCCGTGCTGCCCATGTTGAATTTGCCGGGCGGGATGTAGACCACTTCAAGATTGACGTCCTTCCCAAGATCCAGCGTCTTCGTCGCTCCCTTGGCGGGTTGTTCGGCGGCGGCCCAATGGGCCGAGAGGGGAGATAGGAGCAAGACCAGTAAAAGTGATTCGAGGCTTCGGAGGGTTTTCATTGGATCATCAATTACCGACTGAAATTTGCTTTTCCAAGGAGTTTTATCGGAGCGTCGGCCCGGCTGGAATTGAGGGGTGCAATCTGAAGTCTTCCAACTTAACTTTCGGTATGACTGATAAGAATGAATCACTCACCAATTCACCTGATCGCCGCCAGTTTCTAACTCAAGCCGGGGCGCTTGGTTTGGGCGCCTCTGTTTTGCCTTCGGGCGTGAGCCTCGGAGCCGGGGATAAAAAAGTTCGTCATGCCTGTATTGGGCTTGGCGGAATGGGGAATACCGATTTCATGCAAATGCTGGAACATCCGGCTGTCGAAATCGTTGCGATTTGTGATATCGACGTCTCCCGCAGTCTGAAAGCACGCAAGCTGGTGCCGCATGCAACATTTTACCAGGACTGGAGAGAATTGCTCGCTAAAGAGGATATCGATTCCATTAACGTAACGGTACCAGATCACATGCACGCCTCGATCACGATGACCGCTCTGGAGAAAGGGCGGCACGTCTATTGCCAGAAACCGTTGACGCACGATATTTACGAAGCCCGCAAGATCGGGGCCAAGGCTGTCGAGACCGGCCTGGTCACTCAGATGGGAACTCAGGTCACCTCAACGGTTAATGAGAGACAGGCGGTTTCTATGATTCAGTCCGGTGCCATCGGTAAAGTGAAGGAAGCCTTCATGTGGTCCAACAAACCGCCTATGAAATACCGTCCGACCGGACCTCGCCCTGAGGGAAGCGATCCTGTGCCGGAGTCGCTTAATTGGGAATCGTGGCTTGGAACCGCTCCGATGCGTCCGTATAAAACCGGCGTGTATCACTCAACCTGGTGGCGTGGCTGGCAGGACTTCGGCTGCGGCTGGTTGGGAGACATGGGGTGTCATATTATGGACATGCCGTTTCGTTCGCTCGAACTCAGTATGCCCGAGTCCGTAAAAGCGGATGTCGAGCCTGAATGGGCAGATCATCCCGAGCGACGAGTCGAGACCTTTCCCCGCTGGCAGATTGTGGAATACACATATCCCGGAACAAGATACACCGCCGGTGACAGTATCAAACTCACCTGGTTGGATGGCGATAAATACCCGGACGACAAACTGCGCAAGCACATCGACGACAAGCCATGGCCTACACAGGGATCATTCCTGATTGGTGAGAAAGGCGCGATGCTTTTGCCTTTCAGAGGAGTCCCCGAGTTATTCCTGAACGATAGTTCCGCAAAAGTGGAAGTCCCGGAAATGCCTGAGCAACATCACTACCATCAATTCATCGATGCCATTCTCGGGAAGGAGGAAGGGCATACCCATTCACCCTTTTCCTATGCCTCCAAATCAACCGAGATGGTCTTGATGGGCACCATTGCGCTTCGCTTCCCCGGACAAACGCTGAACTGGGATGCCGGGAAAATGAGCTTCCCCGAGGTGCCTGCCGCCAACAAGTTTGTAAGACGCGAATACCGCGAAGGCTGGGAGATCAAAGGCCTGTAGAATCCAGGATTGAAGGTTCAGGGTAATCTGGCCGGGAATTGACATTATTGAGCGTGGCGAGCTTCCTCTTCTGCGAGCTCAGCTTCGCGTAGCATGAACTCCATGGCCGCAATTGCATCTTCGTAGGTCGTCGAGTGTCCGCCAGCTTCGCGATGAATGCTGAGCACCTTGCGTCCGGATTTCTTGAGCTTCTCAGCGAGTCGCTGCACGCTTTGCGGAGGCACGCTTTTGTCTTTGCCTCCGGTCGTGACTGCCACGGGCATGGTGAAGCGATCCGGCCACAGCTCAGCGCTGCGCTTTTGGTATTCTTCCGGGATCTCAGATTTGGTTCCGCCGAACGATTCCCTAATCGCATCCTGGAATCGATCGTATTCGATATGGTTCGCCGTGCCGTTCATGGCAGCGACTCCAGCGATCAAATTCGGGTGGAGAGCAGCAAAGGTCAGACTCGATGCGCCGCCCATCGAAGCGCCACTCAGGAAAACCCGCCTGACTGTGAACTGCTGTTTCAAATCGGCGATGATCTGCACCAGGTCGGATTCTGCGTTCGGACCCATCCACGAGGTTTTCGCCCGGTAGTCGGGAGAAATCAGAATCATGCGACGACTTCGGGCCACATCCCGAACGGCCCGGCATTCCGGCCGTTCACTCCGCACAAACTGCCAGCGATCACTCCCGTGACCATGGAGAGCGATCAAAAGATCCACTGGGTTTCCGGGTTCGAAATCCACTGGCAGAATCCGGGCATACCTCTGCTCGGAACCATCGCAGGTCGCTTTGAATGCGACATCTTTAATTTCTGGCTGACCTTCTTTGGCCGGAAGCAATCGATCCAGATTCACCTTCAGAAAGTGAACGCCATCTCGATTCATGAAAACGGTTCCAATGTGCCGATCATCGAGTTGCACGGTACGGGCGGAGTAGTAGCGGGCAGTGACACTCGTTTCGGGAAGCAGGGTTACTGTGCGGTCCGCGTCCCAGGTCTTTCCACCATCAGCCGAGAGATTGTATCGAAGCCCTTTGTTGTCCTTACCGATTCCCCAGGTCACCAGAACCCGTCCGTCGGTGAGCGTCGTCAGGTAGCGTCCTTCGGCATTGTCTCTTTTGTCCGGGACAGCAGGGAAATTCTCGATTGTGGTCCAACTGTTGCCTTTGTCCTGCGAGTGCAACAGGACCGGCCCCATCGCCAGTAACCCGCCCTTGGCGGTTCGCGTGATCTGCTGAAATTCGTGCTGTTTACCGTCTTGTCCGGTGATCGGAAACACGGTCAGCTTGCCCGTTTTGGAATCAAACAGCCGCGGCGGTCCGACTCGAAGGGGTAGTAGCCAGCGCCCTTCATTCCAGGGGAGCACATTGTGACGAACCGCTCCGAGGTGTTTGCTATCGATCGGACCGATCAGTTTTTGATCGCTCCAAGTCAGTCCCTGATCGGAACTGAGACTATAGAGAAGGGCCCTCTCGTAATACCCATCCGTGGCCTTGTCGTCGGCGATGTAATTCCATGTGACCAGTGTCTGATTGTCGGAAAGAGTGTCGATCGTGCCAGGATAGATTTCGAACTTCTTCACCTCTCGAATTCCATCCGGGCGCACTGCTGAGGTGGCGATCGGCACAGGTGTTGACCACGTTTCTCCGTCGTCCGTCGAGCGCGAGCACATCAATATACCGTCACCCCTGTAGACAAGGATCAGAGTTCCCTCAATCGTTCGGCAGATGGAAGGATGAATGTGTCCTGAGATCGGACCGGCAGCGATAGTCACCGCTTGATCCTCCGAGGCACGAAGGTTGCCGAAAAAGAGCAGGACCGCGAGGAGTTGGATAGCCGCGAATCGATGGACGAGTTTTGCCCTTCCGGGCTCAGAGTGACGGAATGCTCCAGCAGAGTTTGGCCCGACGAGCGCTGCAATCCTGGAATGCAAATTGTGGAAAACACTCAGCGCGTTCATTGCTGGTGATCCTGAACCTCCGGCTTCGATGAGCCAAGGGCCAAGCCGTCCCTGTTTGCGGTGCGCAGAGATTCGAAAAAGTCGGGAGTCTCGAACCAATCCACGAGATAATTGCCTGAGATCAAACCAATTCACGAATTGGCTTCGCCCCCGAAATTGGTAGTGGCCGACCCAGGCGATCGCGAAAGAGGCTGCTCGGCTCTATCCCGAGGCGATGAAGAAGGGTTGCGTGAAGTTCGGGGCCGCTGATGGGACGTTCGGATGGGTAGGCACCCTGACGATCGCTCGCCCCGATAACCTGGCCGCCCTCGATACCGGCACCGGCGACCACACCGCTGAAACAGGATCCCCAATGATCTCGCCCGCCGTTCGTGTTAATCTTTGGACTGCGCCCAAATTCACCAAACACTGCCACGAGCGTTTCATCGAGCAGGCCACGTGATTTCAAATCGAGGATCAGGGCACTGAATGCCTGGTCAAAGGGAGGGCAGAGATTGTTTTTTAATCGGGCTGCGTTATTGCGATGCGTGTCCCAAAGGGGATTTGGGGAACTGAGATCTCCAGCTTCCCGGGGGAAATTCACCTGCACCAGTCGAACGCCTGATTCGACAAGACGCCGTGCCAGAAGAACACTTTGTCCGAACTTATGATGCCCATACGCATCGCGAGTTTTTGAAGTTTCCTCAGCCAGATTAAAAGCGCGACGGGCGTCTGTTGATGTCAGCATTTCAAATGCCTGTCGCCGGTTCTCCTCAAGCCCTTCCAGCGAGTCGCCACTTTGAGCCGACTGCAATCCCTTGTCGAGGGCGTCGATTAACTTCCGGCGGGAAGCGAGGCGCTCGAGAGAAAGACTGTCCGGAATCGCGAGCGTATCCGATAAGCCATCTCTACCGGCGGCTTCCGGTGCTCCCATTTTGTAAAGAAACGGATCCCATGACGGTCCCATAAATCCTCCGTCCTGTCCGGGCCAAAGGACTCCCGGATTGTTCACGATGGGTTCCGGCAAGGTCACCGCGTTCAGCGGCGAACGAGTGCTGGGTCGAAATTGGGAAACGAAGGAACCGAGATGTGGCCAGTCACTTCTCGACGCCGGGTTGTCAGCTTTCGAAGCGTGGGTGTGGCCGGTGAACAATTGATACCCGCTCACAGAATGCGAATTCACTCCGGTGTGAAGCGACCGAAGAATCGTCAATTGATCGGCGATCTTTGCGGTCTTCGGGAGGAGTTCAGAGAAATGCACTCCGGGAACATTGGTCGCAATGGATCCAAACTCTCCCCGGACTCCTGAAGGGGCATACGGTTTGGGATCAAAGGTTTCATGCTGAGGCGGTCCTCCCGCCAGAAAGAGAATGATGCATGATTTTGCGCGTCCGAATGTTCCCTGAGCGGCAGCCGATGCTGGATTGTAGAGAGCCGATCCTCCAAGCCCTAAGCAACTCAAGCCACCCACCCGTAACCATTCACGTCTCGTGAAATTTTGCAGGCTCTGGGATTGTTGCTTCATGGGATTCCGGCGACGATCTTAGACTGACGACGTCAGGGGATTCTACAATGGCGTCTTCGGGGGCCAATTTCACCAATTTGATGCATCATTCTATTGATAGGGAATTGATTTTTTAAGGATTTAATGGGGCTCTTGGTCCGGCCGGGGTTGAGGGGGTGCAACCGACTCCTTCGATGAAATTCCGCGAAACTGCAGCCCGCTCAATCCACAATCTCACTGATGTCGATCAGGTGCATTTGGCGGCCCTGATCCTGATGCGGCGAATCGATCACTACTTTTTTCCCGTCGCGGCTGAAGCGCGGATGAGTGTCGCAGCGCCATTCGCCGGTGTATTCCTTCGGTGAATGAAACAGACCCAGCGGCACCACTTTCCCGCTCTCTGCGTGAAACAGATGCGGCATCTGATTACGGTCATTGTCAGGGTATGTGTCATTCAGAATCCATTCGCCGCCCGGCAGGTAGGAGCAATGCCCGTCGCGTTCCAGTTCGTCGCCGCCGACCACTTCGATTTTTTTGTCGCCGCCATCCTCGAAAAGGTAAAAGCGTTTTCCGTCCGAAAGCTGCTCCGAATAGGCGAGGATATGATTCGGATCCCGCCAGATGAAATGCGAGGTCAGTCCGTTGTCATCGACGATGCGGATGTCGCTGCCGTCGGGCGCCGCAGTGAACATCCGCGTCAGGCGATTGCCTTTGGGATAACGCCAGCGATGCAAAAAGATGAAACGCGAGCCGTCCGGGTTGAAGAGCAGGTGATTGAAATAGTGCTTTGCCTTCGGATCCGGTTTTGGGATCTCACCAAGACTTGCGATCTGCTCCAGCGACACGGTCAGCTCGCTCTTCCCGGTCTCGAGATCGATCCGGAAAATTCCCGAGTCGTCGGGTGCCAGTTCGCCCGCATGTGGATCGGGCAAACCGACATAACCATAGCCGGGCCGGACGTCATTGATCCGCCGGAAATCTGCAGCCACTGCCGTTTTGCCATCAGGACTCACCGAGTAAATCGGGTGCGGCACGGTGCGCCGCTCCTTTGTTTCGATATTCAGAATCCGGCAAACGTAGCGGTCGGCCTCGCGATCGTTCCAGAGAATCTCCTTCTCACCGATCCACTGCAGCATGCAGCCCTGCTGCCAGCCCCAGGCAGAACTCTGGCCAAGTTCAATCCATTCATCCTGGTTCTCGAGATCGACCATTCCGATTTTGATGACGTCGTCCGCCGTCGGAGAGCGGTGCTCGAAATCAACCTCCATTCCCAGGACCTGTCTCTTATACACATCTCCGAGC
>CAJXQE010000002.1 GCA_913058215.1 uncultured Verrucomicrobiales bacterium | reverse complement strand
ATCTACACTATCCTCTTCGTCGGCAGCGTCAGATGTGTATAAGAGACAGGTCCCGGGGTGACTCATATGATGCTCGCTGATTCCAGCCATCAATCCACAGGCAACGAGTACATTAGGATTCAATGATTCAGCGATTCGCTCCGCGACAACATTTACGCTTCGCCAATCATGCTCCATCGCCATGTGCTCCAGATGCTGCTCAATGGCTGCGACGGGAATGATCACGGCCTGCAATTCACCGCTATTCATCCCCTCGCGAAATTCGCGACGTGTCAGTTTGTGAAGAAAAACTTCTTTGCTCATTTTTGTTCTTTAGTTTCCTCTATCTTCGCCGGAGGCATTTCCACACCGGCTACCCATTCCATCAACATCGCCACAGCTCTGGAGTCCGGAAGCAAGCTTCCCATTGGCGGCATCTTCCCCGGGCCGGTTTTCACACAGCGGTTTACGAGGACAGAGTTTGAAGGATCTCCCGGAGCAATTAAAAGAGCCGACTTACCAAGGCCTTGATCGCTGTGCTTGGGGGCGACACCAATCACATTGAATCTTTCAAAATCCACGAAATCCCGAAGATCCATACTCGCATTTCCTCCTCCTGACTCCACATGACAATGCGCGCATGTCGCGTGCAGGTAGGAACGGGCCCGCAAGTCGATCAAAGCACTTGAGTCAAAGGGGTCCGTCAGTCGCGGCTGTTCTTCTGCCGGTCCGCGCAATGTTGAGTTTCGTTTGCCTGTGGCAGATCGAAGGAAAAACCCTAAATCGTTCATAAGCTCCAGTTGATTCCTAACATAGCCGCCACCGTAGTCATGATCCCGATTCATCTGCGGAGTCTGCAGGCCCAATACAAAATTGGCGGCACGGCTGTGGCATACCATACAATCGGAACGCGACGGGACCTTCCACTTCCGGCCATTGATTTCCTTTTCAAACCCATCCGCAGAAACCAGCGAAGCGTCTGTTTGTTCTTCATTCCAAAGGTAGGAATAAGCGGCCCATTCGTTCTGTTCCTTTTTCAGAATTCTGGATTCAATTCGACGAGCCTGCTTTCCCTCACCGTCGAAAATGGTCTGAATCGCCACCGTTCCATCAGGAAAAGTCCATCCGCGTCTCGGAGCGAAACTGAAACGCGCCTCTTCATCGGGCAAACAAAGGAAACGGTCTGCCTTTGCTCCATCCAACCATTCCGGAACGATGACACTGTATGGCAACAGAGCATCCATGACCTGGTGGTCTTCCACGGACTGAAACATTCCTGTCTCGCTGAGCAGTTTAGGAAACTCTTGAGCGGTCGACGAAGTCTCGTTTGGAACAAGTCGATACAATCCACCTGCAGGAACATTCTCATGACTGGAAATCAGTAGATCACCCGTCTCCGGATCGACTCCAAACTCGGTAATCTTCAGACTCGTATCAGCGATCTCCTTATCCCAAACAACCTTTTCGCCGTCGTGAAGAACCGCCCATATTTTTCCAGTCGAATGATCTCCGTAAAGATAGGCGTTTTTCAAATCAGGATACTTGTCGCCTGTGTAAACAATCCCTCCGGTCAGTGAACGTGACTCGCCATGATCATGCTCAGCCGTCGGCAAAAGGATTGGGTCAGGCCCCCGTTCGCGCTCCCCATAAAACACTCCACTGCCCTCATAAACACTCCAACCGTAATTCCCTCCGCGTTCAATCAGATAAACCTGCTCGAGCCGATCCTGACCATTGTTCCCCACCCAGAGTCGCTTCAATTTGTGGTCCCAGTCCGAGCGCCATGGATTCCTGAGTCCGTAGGCAAATGTCTCGGGCCTGACATTTTTCCGATCCAGAAAAGGATTGTCAGGAGGAATGGAATAGGCCCGGCCTCCGTCAGTATGTTCCAGATCGATTCGCAATACCTTCGCATGAATGACACTTAAGTTTTGACCTGCCAGATTGGTGTCTGAATCGCTGGTTCCATCTCCGGTCGTAAGGTAAAACAAGCCCTCATCATCAAACGCCATGGCTCCGCCCGTATGTCCCCGACTGGGCCACTCGATGATCAATTCCCCGTCTTCGAATTTCGGTGCCAGGTCTGAATTCCGGTCGAGCACAAAACGAAACACCTGCACCCGCTTGTCAAAGCGGTCAGCTTCCGCCGGTCCATGGACACTGAGAAAAATCTGCCCGTTCTCTTCGAAGCGGGGATGAAATTCCACATCGTAAATAATCTCCGGCGGATCGAGCAATATCTGCTCCCCGCCTGTCTTCGGATCATACCTCATCAATCGCGAATTTTTCACTCCGGGAGGCTGATCCACATAGATCATTCTGCCTGTGTCAGGCTCAAACTTAAAAGTAATCAAACGGGAAACCCGATGCTTTTCAAACGCGGGGGCAACCGTATAGGGTAAAGGCGGATCCGGGGAGCCAATCAGTTTTGAACCACCGAATCCGGCGATTTTCTGAACATGCTCCGGTAGATCTTCACGCGGATCCCAAGGGCCCACAAAACGAATCTTCGAGAAATACTGGTGGGCGTGAAAATCACCCGGCATTTCCGGCCCCGAAACCGAGAGCTCCGGCTTTTTTATCGATACCGAGGAGTAATCATAACGACAAAGGTTGAACAACCACTGCGCTCCCGGGTCAGGCTTTCCCCCGGTCACGGCAAAATCGGTCCAGGGGATCCTCCCCTCCACACTCCAGCCTTTGTCTTTATCATGGGAATTGTTGACCGTCCCGTCGGCAAGGACTTTTGAGACGACGCTGAACTTTCGTTCACTCTTGTGTTTCTCGTAAAGATCCGCGGAGTATTCCGGAATGAACATATCCAGAACGATTCCCATCGCGTTAATCTCAAACTCGTAGTAGCCGGGCTCTGACTCCTTCGGTTTGAAAAACAATTCAAAGACATCATCAAACCATATCGGGCCATCGTGCTGCTTCACCTTGGCCAGGAGATCCTCATCCTCCATCTCGGCGAAAAAATAGAGATGTTTGTCATCCCACAACAACTTCGCCGATGTGATTGTCTCTGTTTCTCTGGATTCCTTTCCCAATGGAATCAAAAATGGCGAGATCGTCTGCGCAGTCGTCCAGGCATTTTCATCCGCTTTTCCATCGATGCGAATCGCTTCCTCTGTTTGTCGGCAAAGAAACTCAGGCTTCTTGTCCTGTGACCTCACCTGAGTAACGAACAAGCCAAGCAATAGAATCAATCCTACCCTGCTGAACCGTTCACTATACTCTCTTACATCGATGGAATTCATTGTTGGTCGTGCGGTCTTCCCCTGGGAGGCGGCGGTGGTTGCTTCCAGTTCCATTTCGATTGATAGGAAAACTCGAGATGCGGAGTTTCCAGCCAGCTTCCTCCATCCCGTTTGGAAATCAAAAGCGCATCGAGTGCACCGGAAGTCATGAGAGTTCGCTCAACCGGCCAGGGCGCTTCCCCGGTGTGGATCATTCCCTCAGCATTCTTCAGTAAAATGGCAAAGTGATAGAACGGCCGTTCCTCTTGCGTCCAGAATAGAGTCGAGTCGGTCTTTGCTTCCTTCTCTTCCTCGTATGACCAGGCTGCACTCCAACTGACCGCTGCTCCGTTCAAGGTTAACATCGACGCCCGCAGCCCATCTTTAAAATCCATCACAAAAAGCACAGGTTCTTTGACCAACTCCTGCAAAGGTTTCCGACGGAAATATTTCTGATTCAACTGACGTGCCGCGGCCAGATCAAACAGCTCGCGATTGTAAAGATCGCTGGTCCAAACTTCAGCCCCGGTGATGCACCGAACTTTCTCAATTCCCGTCTCGCCGCCTGCTCTTCGCTCTGCAAGGCATTGAATCATTTCCATACCGTGAAAACCATAGGCGTCGAGGGTGTGATAGGAAATTCCGACGATCTCCTTCAAATCCGCTCCTCGCTTTACATCGGTTGCGGGATACCTCCAAAGTCCCGGAATCGAGGAGCCAGCCATCAGCGGAAAATTCATCTCTCTGGATTGGTCGTAGATCCACTTCGCATCTTCCCAATTGTCAGCCAAATGCTTATCACTGAATACCGGGACCACCTTGCCGGTCTCTTCAAAAACTTTGACCATCTCCCCGAACAGTCGCCGTTTTGGATAAACAATCTGAGTGGTGTCTGAACGCGGATACTCTCCATGTTCCCCAATCAAAAGGACCCCATCGACCGCGAGCTCACCTTTTTCGTCGACGAGGGATTCACGGACCGTTTTCGCTAGCGGAAACTTGTATTTCGCGGCATGAGCTCGTCCGATATCATTCTCCGGAAACTGATCGACATAGACGGAACGAATCTCCAGATTCGGCTTTCGGCCCGTCCAGTCCAGTGAGTCCGTTTCACTCATCCGACTGAGCAACACATCGGAGTGCGAGTTGTGATGATACACCGTCGTGATTCCGGCCACCTTAGGCAGTTTCGCCGGTGCTGAATGAGCCAGTTTCATCCGGGCGATCGCGTATACGGAAAATGAGGGGACTTCAAAAATTACCCGCTCACCTTTTAGTTCAAAAGGAATAGTCAATGGCTCCCCTTCCGGAGTGTTCAATTCAACAGACTCTACAACTTTTCCATCATCATTGGTCCACCGGTAACTCACCGAAACTGGATCTGCTGCTATCGGATTCTCATCGCCCGGTCCACGCCCATGATTAGGCCTGCCGTTCTTGTGAGGTGGCAACTCTTTGCGATTGTAGTTCACCAAATGCAAATCTATCTCCCCTCCTCCGGATGGTCGGCTCACTGAAGCACGAACAAAAGGTCCCGCAGAGATGGAACTCAGTTTCTCATTTGGTAAATCCGCCCCTTTCTCCGAGGGATCAATCACTGCCACGTATTGGCTCATATCACTCTCATCCAGAATATCATCAGGCACGACATCAAACAGAATGTGTTGATCAAGCAAACTCCGCCCCTTCTTTTTAAAGCGCTCCAGTGACTCAAGCTCACCCCTGTGAATTGCCTTACGAGGAAAAAGAAGAGCCACTTCCGCCAACGACTGATTCGCATGAAAGATCCGATGATGCTCTTCGAGGAACTGGTAATACTGAGCAAAGACCGACCGCGCATCCGGATCTTTGAACTTGGCGTAAAATCCCATCGGCGATCCGCCGTTGGCGGCAAGTTCTGCTATCGCGGCACGTGTCCGCACCGCTTCGTATTTGCCCAGTGTAAACGGCTTGTCATCGAATGCTCCGCGTATGTAGCGCGCCTGCAGGGTCGCATCTCCGAGAACTCCATTTTTCAGATCGGTATACACAGCAGCCGCACCGGTGCTATACCAAAGGTAGTCTTCGTCTTTTCCCCAAAGGTCCGCAGGTAGCAGACAGCGCTCGTCCCCCTTGATCTGACTGAAGTCGCTCAGATGATTCCATTGCGCGACAATCAGATCCGGTTTGATAGATTTCCCATGCTTGATAAACACTTCGTCAAACACCTGCTTGTTGGAAATTTGAGACCATCGAAGCATCTCCCGGCGCAAGGGTGTCGACTCCTCCGGCTTGTGCCAGCATACAATCTCCTCGAAAATATGGCTCTGCAGGTTTTCAATCCCCAGCTCTTTCAGCCCGGCAGGGGCATGCCTCTCTCCTAGATAATTCCGGAAGCCATCCTGACAATGTTCACAAAGGCAATCGTGCCGGTAGAAATAGTTCGCAACAAATCCATCGAGTCCCTGATTAATTCCGTGGGTCACCCAGGCCTTCAGAACTTGATGCCAGTTCGGATTCCGGAGGCAGGCGAAATATTCAGACATGCCGCCGATCGAATAACTCTTGTTCGGCACCGGCTTTCCGCTTTTGTCCTTCTCCAGAAAATCCATGGGATCCGTCACCGGCGGCTTCGGACCAAGGAGCTTTTCATCCCACATCTCCCGGTAGAATTTAAAAAATCCACGTGGACCGTCCGGCCCCTCAGGGTCCCCTACCAGAAACTCGACATTGAGATGCCCGATCACTTTGACCTTCTTCTTCCGAAGTGCCGAGTTCCGGTCTTTAAACCACTTGCCGCATTCCGGAATTCCCTGAACCGGGAAATGGGCAGGATAGCCTCCGAATTGCGGAGTGTGGGCGAGGCTCCAGAAGTGTCCTCCATAAAAGCCAAGCTGCACCAACTCCGGCTGGACCTCATCGATAAACTCAAGGTAATCGTCGTCACCGTATTGCGACCAATGAGCGACCATTCGCGTAAACTCGACGCGTGGATTGTTCTGAGAATGAGCGAGCCCTACGCATAACAGGGCAAGCGCAAAACCAAATCCGAATCGTAGCGACATGCCAAATCCTGTCGAATCGGCCCGGTGATGTAAACGGCGCGACTGCGGAAATCAGCGTGCCATTCCTTTCTCCAAAAAGCTTTCGAGACTTTCAGAGCTTTGGGGGAGTTTTTTCAAATCGGGATCAAACGTAGGGCTGTGCTGATAGGCTTCAAAAGGATGATAGTACCAAGGAGCCTGCCCGCCGGAATAGAGAACTCGACCGTCCGTCCCGATGACAAAGAGCCTCACAGGCCATGCCGAATATTCAATCGCGACATCATCCGATACGGAATCAACCAGCACAGGAAAAGTCAGCTCCTTCATCTTTAGGAACTCCGCTGCGGCTCGCTTCCGGGCGGAATCATCCAACGCTGCGACGAGGGGGCTGATCGACCCGGTCATACTTCTGGGTTGATACCCTTCAAGGGTGTGGGCTTCGCGAATGTAGACAAAGGAGAAATTGAATCGGTCACCATAGTTCGCCTGAAAAGCATTGATCCACGAATCCGACCGACAAAGGATAGAACAGCTCCCACTTCCCAAAATCAAAACCAGAGGTTTTTCACGATGCAGATCCCCGAGGGACTTTTGAGATTCCGAGTTCAAATCGAATAATTCAAACTTCGGTGCAAGCTCTCCCACCTTCGGATAATTGTCCTTTCGCTCAAGAATCAGTTCCTTAGCCATCTGAAAATCAGTCACTTCTTTTCCCGAGAAACGATCAGTATTCTCATTGACCTCTTTCTGACAGCCGATAAAAATGGACGACACCAGCCATAGCTGGATGCTAACAACAACTCTCCGATTCATTTCTTCAATTTCCTCATTCGCCAGGCCTTTTTGATCCTTAGCAACTATCTACCACTCTATTCCACAACATGATCGAAAAAATTTCCCGTCGTCTCAGTCTGAAACTTCTTTCCCTCGGAACACTATTCGGCATAGGGAAGCCGGTATCTGCTCAGGACGATGATCCCCCGAGCGAGCAGAATCTTGAAGATCTCGAAAACTGGCAGAAATCCCATGACCGCGTTTTTCTGGGAGGTCAAGTTTGGGCAAACCCAATGGAAGACTGGCGGATCGTCAATGGACGCGCCGAATGTCAGACCGCAGCCGCGAATCGCAGCATCCATTCTTTGACTCATCAAATCACCAAGCCTGACGGCTCGTTCCGAATCGCGGTGACAATAAGACGCCCTGACGAAATCAAGAAAGATGGCGGTGCAGGTTTCCGAATTGGTGTTCGCAGCGATATCAATGAACATCGCAGCAACTGTTTTGCCAAAGGCGGCATCAACGCCGGGGTAATTGGAGACGAGTTGGTTCTACAAAAGAAAAAGGCTTCTATCAAAACACCCAATGATTTTAAGCTGACATTAATTGGGGAATCCATTGAGGGGAAAACAAAATTGACGCTCTTGGCAGAGTCCTCCGACGGATCGGATCTGGGGAGTATCACTACATCGGTGGAGTCAGCGAACATTCAGGGTAATATTGCGCTGGTCAGCCAATACACTGGTCCAAAAGCTCGCGGCAATGGAATGGGCTATAGCTTCGCCGGATGGAAAGCCGATGGCGATGCCTTTACCGTTTCGAAGACGAACCGTTTCGGTCCCCTGCTCTGGACCATGTATACCTTGAGTGACTCGCGACTAAAGCATCACGGATTCATCATGAAACTCAGCGCCCTGACCGGCCCACTTGGAAAGGCGGACAATCAGGAGGTCGAGCTACTGATCGAGGAAAAGGACGGAAACTGGAAGTCGATGGGAAATGCAAAACTTGATCCAGACGCCTGGACTGCGACCTTCAAAATTCCCAGTTGGAATCCCGGGGCCAGCGTTTCCTACAAAACTGTTTACCGGGAAAAGCACAATAACGGAACGGAAACCGTTCACGAATGGCCCGGCACAATTCAGGCGAATCCGGAAGGACGCGCACTTCGGCTTGGAGCACTCACTTGCCAAAACGACTATGCATTTCCCTACGAACCGGTGGCAAACAGCCTCGCAAAACTGGCCCCAGACATGCTCTACTTTTCGGGAGATCAACTCTACGAGAGCCACGGTGGATTTGGAATTATCCGCGATCCGGCCGAGCCTGCCATTCTCTCTTACTTAAGAAAGTATTATCAGTTCGGCTGGTCATTCCGTGAAGCAATGGCTGTTGCCCCTACCGTCTGCCTCCCGGACGATCACGATGTCTTCCAGGGAAATATCTGGGGCGAAGGCGGAGCTCCCATGAAAGACATCGCGGGAGGCGCTTCATCAAAAGGCGGCTATCGCGAACCAGCACGTATGGTCAATGCGGTTCACAAAACCAACACCGCCCACCATCCCGACCCTTACGATTCCAATCCTTCGCAACAGGATATCAGCGTCTATTACGGCACCCTCCTTTACGGTGGAGTGAGCTTCGCCATACTCGGCGACCGTCAGTGGAAGAGTGGCCCCGATCGGGTCGACACCGGATCCGGAAGGGCCGATCACGTGAAAGATCCTGATTTTGATACGACGGCGCTCGATAAGCCGGGGCTTGTTCTCCTGGGTGAGCGTCAGGAAAATTTTCTTGAACAATGGGGTGACGACTGGAATGGGCATACGATGAAGGTGCTGCTGAGCCAGACGGTATTCGCCGGTGTCGCTACTCATCACGGAAAATTCGACGGCTATCTCAAGGCGGATCTCGACTCCGGAGCGTGGCCCCAAACGGCACGAAACCGCGCGATCGATATCATTCGAAAATCAAAGGCGCTGCACATCAATGGCGACCAGCACCTCACCACCCTTTCACAATATGGTGTCGATCGTCAGCGAGACAGCAACTGGTCCTTCTGCACTCCTGCAATTGCGGCGGGATACCCAAGATGGTGGCGTCCGGATGATATGAACATGCCCCACAAAAACCGACCGAAGCATGACATCCCGAACACGGGAGAGTATCTCGATGGCTGTGGAAACAAAGTCTACGTTTACGCCGTTGGTAATCCGGAAGTGGCCACCGAGAAGAACCGGTATGACAAAGCGCACCAGAAGGGAAGCGGGCTCGGGCTCGTTACAATCGACACGGAGAAGAAAACATACGCGCTCGATTCCTTTCGCTTCCTCGTTGATCCGACAGATGGGAAACCGGA
The DNA here is from genome assembly GCA_913058215.1 of uncultured Verrucomicrobiales bacterium. Classification (GTDB taxonomy): domain Bacteria; phylum Verrucomicrobiota; class Verrucomicrobiia; order Verrucomicrobiales; family DEV007; genus Arctic95D-9. The sequence goes on along the minus strand of CAJXQE010000002.1, from coordinate 59,140 downwards.
GAATCAATTTCCCGGCTGGCCCGTTACGATTCAACAAAAAGAAAACAGTGGAGATAATATTATCTCCTGAACAGCCCCGCTGAAACCCGCCTCAATAAAATCGCATTGCATCACAGCGGGTCTCATTCGTCTTCCACTTATCACAATAACGACCTATGAATCACCGACTCCTTCTTCTTTTCACCGCTACCCTTCTTCTCACCGCATGCGGAGGGAGCTACAATACTGAATTCGCTCCTCCGACCGGCGAGGAAAAATACTCAGACATTGTTCCTTCGGAGATCAGCGGTGAAGCGATGAGAGCGGTTCGGCTTGAACTCGATCCCGACACCTATCATGGTGCCCGCTTCGAGTTTGGCGAAAAGGCTTCGATCCTCATGATTCAGTCGGGCAATGAAACGGCTCTTGATGCCTATTTTAAGGAGACTGTTGTTCCCCAGATGGAGGAAGGGTACGGCAGCAAAATGAGCGGTAAAATCAATGGTCGCTGGAGTGCCCGGGCCAGTGGACAATCGGGGCGATTTAAGGCCTGGCAGAACGGTGCTTACATTTTTGTAATCAAGGCGTCCACCGACGAAATATTCGAAGAGATCGTAGAGAAATTTCCCTACATTGCGAAAAAGTAATTCTCGATCCCGCGTAGCACTTTGCGTATTCTGGGGAATGCTTCCATCGCTTCCCAAAGGAATACTAATTATTGTTCTAACTCTCGCTTCACCTTTATACAAACGGGCGCAAGCGGAGGATCACTCCTACTCTCTTTTCGATGGGGAGAGTCTCAGCGGATGGCACACGCAACCCGAGCCCGGAATCCATGGGAAGGGTGGCCATTGGGGTGTCACTGAAGAAGGCGTGCTTTTCGGGGAACAGGATCCGCCCGGTTCAGGGGAAGGTGGCCTACTGCTTTCCAGTGAATCCTTCAGTGAATTTGAAATGGGAATCTCCATCAGACCTGACTGGGGCCCCTGCAGCGGAATTTTTCTACGGACCAACGACAAAGGCGAAGGTTGGCAAATCTATGTGGATCATCATGACAATGGCAACGTTGGACATGTCCGTCTGGAGACAAAGGCCTACAGCACGCCCTTTCGTCCCTTTTCATTCTCGCGAATCGAAGAAGGAAAGCCTGCATTAAAAACTGAAGCTGACGCCCGCGCCAAGGACTGGCCGGACGGAGTTTACGAAGAAACCTGCACCGCCGAAGAATGGCTCGCTGCGTGGAAACCTGCGGACTGGAACCGGATCAATATTAAATGCACCGGAAAAGGAAAGTTTCCGGTCATTGAAGTCTGGATCAATAGACTCAAGGTCTGTCGCTTTGATGCCGCAAAGACCACCAACCCCTCATTCGACAAAGAAAAGGCGGCAAAAGTGATCTCCGAATCCGGTAAGATCGGATTGCAGGTTCATCGCGGAAACGGTTGGCCCAAAGGTGCACGCGTCTTCTGGAAGGACATCAAAGTTACCCGCCTCTGAATTTCAGACTCAGTCTTTTTTCGCCAGGTGAATCTGCATCCACTCGTTGAAAATTTCTTCACCGTTCCGATCATCGCCGGGCTTACGATCAATGAGGTGCATATCGTGGGCTCCCGTTAAGGTTCTGATCAGCTCGTCGTTTTTCTCTTCTCCTTTCGGAATCGCAGGCTTCATCACAGAGGGATGAATGACCACCGTGTCCCACTCTTTTTTGCCAAAACTGAGAGAGAAATTGGCGATCCAGTATTGAGTGTAGATGAATTTCTCCTGATCTACAGCCTTGGCACTTCTAGGTATCGCAATCAAAACTAGATTAGGCTTCATCTTTCGAATTCGACCGCTCGCATCCTTTCGCAATTGCTCCAGGCTCAAGCCTTCGACCGGCCATTGCGAAACACTGACATTCACCTTCGCTTGATCGCGTTTCATCGCAGGGATAACCAAGCCATCGAATGGCGGCATTGCCACAATACTGACTCTGCCCCCCCCACCCTTCACAAGCAGGGCCCCGGTTTTACTCAAGGGCGAATCGGGAGGGCCTACTTTCTGCAATGAAGTTCGCTCTCCGGTAATCGTTTCGGCAATTTGCTCAGCAATCACTTTGTGCCCCGCCATATTTGGATGAATCTCATCACTCAAGGTCAGGCGCCACTTCAAGGGGTCCGCTTTGCGCATTTCCACGAATCCATTGTATGAATCACAGAGCACCACATTCTTACTTCGTGCGACTTCCCGAAGCACTTCGCAATACGCCTCAAGTTTCTCAACAGGGCGAGCGGGAGTTGTGATCACGGCATTCGGAGTGCAAAGAATCACCTTCGATCCCGCAGCACGACACCGGTCCACGATCTCAATCAGGTTTGCCCGGTACTTTTCAATCGAGTCCTTCGCCACATCGTTCAGCCCGAACATTACCGTTACGAGATCCGGTTTGTGGGCGAGAACATGCGGATCGATCCGACCCAGCCCATTCGCAGTGGTATGCCCACTGATTCCAGCATTGATCATCTCCACACTCGCTTTTGGATGAATCTGCTTCAGAGCGATTCCCAGCATGTCGGTGTAGGTCCGTTCCCCACCAGTGTGGTAATAGAGTCCGGTGACGCTGTCTCCAAAGCAGACGATCTTCACCTTTTGGCTCCCTTTCTCCAAGGCTTCATTAATCCCCGGGAAAGGCTCCGCCGACTTAAGCGGGAACAAAGTCGCCAACTGGAAAACGACAAAAAAGATGAATGGGTATACGCTCGTTGAATTCATAAACTGCCCTCTTCGGCAGAAACCATTCAACAATTCTCAATCACAAATCACAAACGCCTAAGTCGACGCGATCAGGCATGGGGATTCCGTAATTTTCTGGAGACTCCTCGATAGATTCGTGGGATAAAGGTTCAAGAAGTCTCATTACAAGATTATGAATTTGTTTCGCCCATTCCTATTCCTCACTATTTTCATCAGTTCACTTTCCTACGGTCAGGACACGGTTCCCTTTAAGGTCGAACGTAGCGTTGTCCTCAAGCGCGAGCCCGGGACAAAAGACGGGTCTTATTGGATGCATCCCCGCGCTGCCGTCTTCCCTTCCGCTTCACCGGGCGGCGGAGAGAACCGATCCGCTTTGATGGTTCTCTTCAAATTTCTGGGCCGCTCAGATTTTTACTCCGGACTCTATACCATGAAGAGTGAAGACATGGGCAATTCATGGAGTGCTCCCGAACTGGAAAAGGACCTCGACTGGATTCGTGACGGAGACGTCAACATCGCGGTCGCCGACGTCACCCCCGGTTATCACGCTCCCAGTGGTAAAGTCATTGCCATCGGCGCCCAGGTCCGCTACAGCGCCAAGGGGAAGCAACTCCAGGACAAAGAGCGATCTCATCAAACTGCCTACACGGTGTTCGACCCGGCTACGAATAAGTGGTCAAAATGGGACCGCCTCGAAATGCCGGCAGGATCAAACTTCAACTTCGCCAGAAGCGCCTGCGGCCAATGGCTGACTGAGGATGACGGATCTATTCTTTTTCCACTCTACATTGGCGAGGGAACTCACAAACCTTTCTCCACCACACTCGCCAGGTGCAGCTTCGACGGAGAAAAGCTGAAAATGATCGAGCACGGAAACATTCTCAAACTCGATGTGAAGCGTGGACTCTACGAACCTTCCATTGTGAAATTTCGAGGTCGCTATTTTCTCACGATGCGAAATGACCTGCATGCCTACGTCAGTGTCAGTGACGATGGCCTCAACTACGCTCCTCAGAAAAGATGGACCTTTGAAGATGGATCAGACCTTGGTAGCTACAACACCCAGGCTCACTGGGTTGTATTGGGAGACGGACTCTTTCTCGTCTACACCCGTCGGGGTCTCGACAACGACCACGTGGTTCGGCATCGCGCTCCACTCGCAATGGCACAGGTTGATCCTGACAAACTCGTGGTTCGCAAATCGACCGAACAGATCCTCGTTCCGGAAAAGGGTGCCACCCTTGGAAATTCAGGAATCACCGTTATCAGTCCGAATGAGTCCTGGATAACCGTTTCCGAGGCGAACGTCGATCGGGCTGAAGCTCGGGAACGCGGAGCTGAGGGAAGCCTCTATGTCGTAAAAGTCAGAACACCATAGTGTTTGGATCGATGAAAAAGCGAAGCAAGTTTCGCCGGTGGGCAGCTAGAATTTCCTCAACAGGATTAGCTCTACTGGTGATTATTCCTGCGGCAAGTTTGCGTCCTGTCGATCGATCAGATTGGTCTGAAGACGAGCCACTTGAAACTGCCACCGCTATCGTCGGCGCTATGAATCTGGACATGGCTCGAGCGGCTTCGTCGCAGCTCGAAGCGGGCTGGGCAAAGCGCCCTCTTTCCCGTGAAATTGGTGATCCACTCGCGGGTTACGGAGCAAGAAGGGGCGCTCCTTCCACGGCAGGAGGGAAAGACCTCTTTGTGAAAGCTCTCTGCCTTCGAAATGGAACAGAAGAAGTCTTTCTAGTGGCAGCTGATATTCTTCTAATACACGCAGGCGTTAGCGAAAAGGTCGCCGCTCTTTGTGCTCCTTCAGGCATTCAAAAAGAGTCGATCTACTTCACTGCGACTCACACTCACTGTGGTCCGGGAGGATGGGGTCCGAATGTGATTGAAGAATCTGTCTGCGGCGACTTCTCTGAAGACACCGTCAATCGCCTGGCTGACGATCTGAGTCGCGTTATTCTTGCCGCCAGAGAAAATACAGTTCCTGCAGAGTGGTCATGGCTGGAATCCGAAGCACCGGAGTTCATCAGAAACCGCACTGTGAAAAACGGGACAATTGACCCAAGTCTGGAAGCAATTGCGATACGCAAGAAAGACAGTGAGGCAGTGGGACTCTTCGCGTTTTACGGCGCGCACGCTACCTGCATGGGATCAAAGCAAATGGCTTTCCATGCGGACTACCCAGGGGCATTCGTTCAATCAATGGAGTCTACGGACAAAGTTGAGTTTGCGGCCTTCGGTGCCGCATCAGTGGGGAGCCAATCCCCTCTTGGACAAGGTGAGGATGAAGACCGCGCACGGTTTATCGGTCAGGGACTCGCAGGGAAATTACGGCCTCTCTTGAATGGAGCCAAATGGAAAAGCGATATCACACTCGCAAGTTCCAGGGAAACCGTCCCCCTCCCCGACTTCCAGATCAGGATCTCCAGTGACATTCGAATTGCGGAATGGATCGCCAATGGAATCCATCCAGGCAGCGCTCCAATTCACCTGCTTCGCCTGGACAAACATTGGCTGGCCGGATTGCCCGTCGAGTATTCCGGACTTCTTTCCTCCCCTATCAGAAAGGAAGCCAAATCGGCAGGCCTAACTTTGACACCAACGGCATTCAACGGCGACTACATCGGATATGTTCTCCCACCCGAAATCTACGACAGTGACGCCTACGAAACGAAAATGAACTTCCTCGGTCCGGGAGGAGGTGCCTATTTCACCGAACTCATTAAAATCGGAACAGGGCTCAAACTCCCAGCAAAGAGTCAACTCACTCCTCCAGAATAATTTCCACTCCGGAAAGAATTGGGCGCAGTTTGCTTTCCGCGTCCCTCAGCGAAAGAGAAAGTTCTCCGTTCGAGAGAGTCGTTTCAAATTCCTTCACCAGCGATTCTCCGACACCGGCTTCAGAAACAATATCAAAATTAACAGCAACATCTCTTCCCTGCATTCCAATGGTGAAAACCCGATCACCTGGATCGACGTCTTTGAATTCGTAAAAGATCAATTTCACCCGGGCCTTCGTTGCACCTTCCTTCTCCATACCGGGAACCGTGACTTTCAATTCATTGATTCCTTCGGCTTGTGACGCAGCCACCCATCGGAGGTCTCCGCTGTCGATCAGAGAAGCATGCTCCCGGTGGTAGATGATTCCGTCTCCTTTAAGTTCCAGATCCAGACTTTCTGATTTTCCACCGACGTCCGGGTACTCGAGATACAATGTCCCCTCGGCGGACCTACGATCGCCCGGTGCACCAAAATTGATTCCCAGGCGCTTCGGGTTCGACTTTCCTCCATAAGTCCAGAACTCGGCTTCCGGCATATGGATCAATGCCAGGGAAGTCTGGTTTTGATAGGCACAGCTGCAAGTCCTCGTGTAATCAGGAGCATTGAGAACGCCATTCGCAGGAATCAAATTGTTTGTGCAGCTTGATTTAAAACCGCCAAGATTCCCTGTTCCTGAGTGATTCGCCAGGTCGAAGAATCCGGCAGCACCGGAACGAAAGGTCATCAGGTGATCGCTTCCCACCGCAGTATTGCAGCCATACATTCGCGAATAGGCCCAACCCGAATCGACTCCCGTCAAAATGTTCAAGGCCGCACCGCCCGCTCCATTGGTAATGACCTGGTCTTTCCAAAGGAGACACGGCCCGCTGTATTCCTTCTTAGGCTGGTGCCACAGGACACCCCCGTCTTTTCCACGAAGAGCCATCAGTCCCACTTTCACTTCATCCGACGCCCGATCGCGATAGGAACTGCCCCCTTGAAGAAGGATATCATGCTCCGCGGAGTAATTCAGAAAGGTACCGAAAACATCCTGGTGGCGTTTCCAGAGAACATCACCATTTCTCAGGTTCAGAGCATACAGAGCCGTCTCCCCTTCCAGTTCAACTCCACGCCGTGAAAGTGCAGCCGCCCGTTCGTCCGTTAATCGATCGATGCAGAAGAGCTTGTCCTCACTCAGTGAAATATTGTTGTGACGGAAATTGAATACCGCATCACGAGACCAGAGCTTCTCGCCTGTATGACGATTGAAAACCACCAGCCGCCGGCTTCCTGATGCATAGCGTGTCGATGACAAGCGTTCCTCAATTCCGGTCAACTTTGGGGGGCTCGGCTTTTTGTCCGGTTTGGCGCCGACCGCAGTCAGCATTGGATCAAGTGAAAAATCACTACTCGATGAACCCACATTGAAACCCGAAATCGAAAGGACATTTATTCCGGGGCGAACCACTTTCTTCCAGTCCTTCAGCTCAAAGGCTTCCAGGCCGTCGGCTTCATGACTCGATATTTTGGGATGGTCGTCAGGGTCTCCTTTTACCGAAGACCTCGCTACTTCAATGCCATTTAGAGAGGCTACGAAACCGTCATCGAATGAAATCCCAAGACTGAGCCCTTCCGCATCCGCCAAGAGTTTACCCTCAAACTCATGGCGTATGGAAACGCGAACATGCTTGCCCCGCATTTCCAACTCCGTCTTATCATCTTTGTCACCATATCCAAAACCGGCACGACCCGATTTCCAATCTGCACTAACTCGAAACCCGGGCTTGGTCCAACCAGCACTGGGCTTCCCCCCGACCAGGTAACTCCATTCTGCGTTTCGGGGAATGACGGGGACTCCTGAATTTTCCACGGAAGGCTTCGCATCTTTCTCCTTTTTCAGATCAATACCAATCGGGGTGGACGTCGCCACAAGATAGTCTCCCGACACACTGGCGAATCCCCAGAAGGGTGATTCTTTACCACCCTTCTCCGGCAAGCTGAAGGTTTTCAATGTTTCACCATCCGCAGAATCAAGCTCCAGAATCTCACGACCGTAGACCACATAAATCCGCTCAGGTAAGGATACATAATTGCTCCCGATTTCGCCGGCTCCCGGAAAGTGACTGGTCGTATCGTAGTAGGTTCCCAGCCCCTTCAGATCTTTCTCCCAAAGGAGTCGACCGGTATAAACATCGACGGCCCTCAGCGAGTCCGGCCCCTCAATGAAGAGTCGACCGCCCGCCACCTGCGGAGATGGACCGTGCCCGTGACGTGGCAGCACTTTTTCATGAGAAGGACCACCAAACCATAACACTCCGAAAGGGGCTTTCACTCTTCCATCCCGGGAAACGACAGTCTGCGCCGCGTTTCCATATTGATGGGTCCAGTCATCGGTATCCGGCAAAGCTCCCTCCCTGACAATGACTGAATACGCATCTTCACTTCTCCGGCCGGCATTCACCAAATCCAAATTCGCGTGAACGTCATTTCCTCCCTTTGCCTTCGGAAGCCACATTTCCCCGCCGTAGGGCCGGAGGCATTCGTAAGCTTTTGCCACCACGTCCGATCGACTCCAGCCTCCGTCTTCGCTCGCAATCACATTGGCAAAATAGGGAGCTATCGCATCCTTTTCAAAATCACCTTCAATCGCAGAGAACCGGCCACCATAAAGACCCGCGTCGCTCATCTTTTTACGAATCGCCTCGACCTTCGCCACGTCATTGTCCATCGCCACGACATGAAGATCAGACTGGACCAGCAACTCCTCGATCAACCTTCCACTCCCGATCCCGGGAACAAAAGCGAACCCAGTCCGATTCTTTTTTGCATCAAGAATTTCGGCTGCACGTTCCGCCCATTCATCCTTTCCTGACTGAAGCGACACTGACTGCAGTTTGTGATTACCGATAGAGGATACCGACTCCGATCCATAACAATGAATGACATCATTGTCCGTCATGACAAAGAGCCGGTCGTCAGCAGCAAGCATCCCCACTACATTCCCTTCAAGCTTCTGCTCCCAATCCGGTGAACTGCCCCCCTTTCGATACGAGGCAATCCGATTTTCTCCTCCGGAAAAATAACACTCGCCCGCCCGGAGAAACCATTTACCCGGGGCTGCGTCCTTCAATTTCGTCGAAAATACTTCGGAAAATTTGGCAGTAATTTCTTCAATCGTCTTCCCTTTGCGATCGACTTTTTCTTCCACGTCGAAGGCCACTTTAGTGGAACGCCCATGAATGGCATTGGGGTCCGAAGAAATCAGGACACTCTCATCAAAAATCGCCGGTGCTCCGCCACCCACTGGATTCCCGTTTCTCAAGGCGTAGGCATGTCCGGCCGTAAAAAACAGATCGCCTGTGATTCCAACATCGTGACCACCGGCTCTCTTGTCGAAATTAAAGAAACGCTGCTTCCCGTTCGCAGTCTCATAAATTCCAGGTGTGGATCGACCACCGGGAACAATCAGGGATCCCCCTTCCGCGGCCAAATGCCCCTGCGGTACCAGTCCTGCGAATGACTCGGCGTCATGAGGTTGCACGGTGTAATTGGTTCCATCACCGCTATTGCTCCAGATGATCTCACCCGAATCCGGATCAAGAGAGTGAACAAAGATTCCCATGAAAGGCCAGATGCCGGCAGCAAAATAGAGCCGATCCTGATGCCACACCACACCACCACGTGCCGGCCACGTTGAGATCATGCGATGATTCCCAATCAACCAGCGTTGCTGCGGGCCTCCAAACACTTTCCAAATTAGATTCCCATTCGTCGCATTGACAGCATAGAGCCAACCATCGTCCGAATTAAAAAACACCTTTCCATCTTTGGCGACTGGAGCAAATCGAACCGGCCCACCCGTGAAAAAACGCCAATTCTCTTTTCCGGTCCGCGTATCATATGCAGTGACCGAATCATTTCGACTCGAAGGAACAAATATCTGTTCTCCCATCACGACCGGCTCGGCATGGGAATCGAACTGCAGTTTTTCCTGCGTCGACGGCCAGGCCTTCATCGGTGCCGCCAACTGACGCGTCCACTGAAGCTCCAGGTTCTGGGGAAGCTCATCGGGACTCGAAGATCCTCTCCTGGAATCATAACGCCACATCGGCCAGTCTCCTGCTTCCAGCGAAAAGTTTAGCGAACACAAGAGAGTCAGGATCAGAAAAACCGATAGCCTTTCACCTTTTGAACAATCATTTCTCATAACATTGAAACTATCGCCTTCTCCATGGCCAGCGCAACGAATCACCACAATTCCGCCTTATTGAAATCTACTGGGAATGGGTGGCAATGAACTGCAGAAGATCCGCAATATTCTGCTCTTCCAGTCCCGCCTCAATTCCTTCGGCCATCAGTGAACGACCTGTCGAAGTAACCGATTCTATATCTTCCCGGCCAATCTTCAGGTCCTGCCCGGCTACGTCACGAACTGTCAGCCCCTCCGTCGTATCTTCAAGGATACGTCCCATTGCGGTTTCCCCGTTCTTCAGTTTTACGAGGTAGCCAATGTAGTCAGGCTGCACCGTCTTATTCGGGTCCAACAAATTCAAAAGAACCTGTCCTTTACCGTGCTTCTGAAATTCCCCCATCACCGGCCCGACCTGTCCCCCTTCTTCACCCAGCCGATGACAGACCATACAGCGCTCTCGAAATATGACTTCGCCCCGACCGCTCTCTCCTTCGATAGCCAGTGCCCGCTGAAATCTCTTCACCACTTCCTGCCGATCAGGTGGTTCAGGCAGGAGTTTCGTGGCTTTTCTCGAAATAGTTTTGTCCGAATGTCTCCGAAGAGATGCCGCATCAGCAGGAGAGATTTCCATCGATTGAATAACCTTACTTTCTACCGCACCCAAAAGCTGACTGGACCATGACGGACGTCGCGTCATCAGATGGATCAGTTCAGGACGAAGTTTAGAATTCGATTTCGCCAAATATCCCATAATCGCCTGCCCGCCTTTTTCGCTTTTTACACCAGTCTGAAAAACTTGAAGCGCTGCTCCTTCCAAGGCCTCTTCTTCACCACTTCCCAATAGTGGCATCACGATGGATATCAGTTCCCTCTCTGGAAGACCGGACACCGGTAAAAGCTGCAGACACTGGATTCTCGTTTCTACTGACTTCGCCCTGTCTCCGACAATCGTCCTGCAGCGCTCACGAAGAGAGACGAGAGTCTCCGGATCCATTCCTTTTACAAACCCACTTCCGTAGGCTGCAAAAACCGGCAGCCACCGTTCCGGATCATCCCCGGTTAAATTGGCAAAGCCTTCCGGTAGCGGAACTTTCTTCCTCCCAGCCTCACGGCAAACAGCAGCCACGATAGCGCTGGATCGATCCATCGAGTCCAGGGATAAAATCAGAACCGCCGGAAGCGACAGCTCATCCGTCGATGAAGCAATCGCCGCAGCCAGCCACTCATCTTCAGGAAAGTGTGAGCCGATCTGAACAAAAAACGGTCCCTGACTCCACAGCCGGTAGCTCCCCATTGTAAACGCCAATTGATACAGCACCCGTGGATCCGAATCGTTAGCAAGGCTCAAAGGAAGTTCGGCGGGAACATCAACACCACCCGCTTTCAGTTTCTCGAGAAGTCGAAGCGCATGAATCCGCAACTGAGGCTCCCCGGACTTTAGCGAAGGCTTGACCACTTCTATGTCCAAGGATCCTAGGCCATCAAGTGCGTAAAGAGCGTGAAGCGCTGCCCGCGGATCTGATGCCGGATCAGCAGCCAGGCTTTTCAATGCAAATACAGCAGACGCATCCTGTCTTGCATACAAAAGTCTCGAAGCCGTATCGCGAACCCAGCTGTCCGCCGAAGACAGTGCGGCTACTAGCTCACCGGCATCCGGATCGGCGGCAAAACCCGCTACTTTTTTTGACCCGCGATCCGTATCGGGAACCACTTTCCAAATTCTCCCCTTATCCTTTCCTCCATCCCTGTCGAGGTGATCTCGAATGTATTCAGGAATCGTATGCCAGGCCTCCACAATCTCCCGGTACATGTCGCAGATGTAGAGAGCTCCACCCGGACCATTAATGGTCTGAACAGGTCGAAACCAATTGTCACTCGAAGCAATAAACTCAAAATCAGCCTCGTCAGTCGGCCTAAGAGCAACAGGCTCAACCCTGTCTTTCGGATACTGGATCACTTTGCGGTGAACAATATTCTCACTCACCTCCCCCACAAAAAGAGATCCGTAATACTCCTCCGGAAATGCGCCGCCCCGGTAGATCTCCGAATCGGCTGTGCCCGTAAAATATCCTGACACTGATCCGCCTTTTTCAACCGGGCCCTTTTCAATTCCGGCTGCCCGCAATCTCGTCCGGGCTTCGCGCCAGGGTTCCGTTCGGCTCAAGCGAAAAACGGGGCCCTTGGGATCCGGTTTTGAAATAGACACCATCGCGGGTGGCAAGGCAGCCCCGGGGTTTCTCTGACGATAGCGAAGATCATAGGATGGGTACACGGCAGGATCACTGTTTCTCGTCTGAAAGCGATTCCCCCAGTCGTCCATCCCCATCCCGTGCTGACTGGATCCCGTCTCCGGGCGCATCGTCAAAGTTCGCGGGTCGAAGGAAAAATCCAGTCGGTTCAGGACAACAGGAGCCTCCCCGGAATGGGCAACATTTCTGACAAAACCACCATTCAATCCTCCGGCACAGAAGAATCGGTTCCCCGGTCCCCAATTGTAGTTGTTCATGGAACGCTCATGATGATAATTCTTTAAGCGCTCCCCTTTCTCCGTCATGTCGAAACCTGAGAAGATCGTTTGTCTGAGGTCAGCCTTGCCGTCTCCAGTCGTATCCTTGAGATAAATCAGATCCGGACTCATTCCAACAAACACTCCGCCATCCCAGGGTGCGATTGCAGTTACCCAACCGAGGCCTTCAGCCAAAGTAACAAACCCGTCAAATCGTCCATCTCCATTCGTGTCAGTCAGCATCTTCACTTTGCTGGTGCGCGGATCGGGAAGATACTGATGGTCATGTAACTCCACGACGAAGAGTCGTCCCTGCTCATCAAAGCACATCGCCACAGGATCTTCCACGATTGGCTCAGATGCGACCAACTCGAGGCGAAACCCCGCTTTCACTTTGAAGCTGGCGAGCTCTTCTTCAGGAGACTTTGGCGGAATTCTCAGAAACTCATCGGCATTAACGCCTTTTTCCTGACTCGTTCCTGACAAGAACAAATTCAGCAACAGAAGAATCAGAGCTAGCTTGCGTAAAATCATCGCCCTTAGTATGCGGCTGACCATCGCGGACTCTCAACATGATTCAGCACCTCGATCAGGGAAGCGGGAACCGACGCGATCATGGTGGGCTCTCCATTGAGTTCGACCTCACATCAGGCTTTGCTACACTACTCAAAATTCCTTATGAAACTACGGCTCTACCTTATTGCTCTTTTGTTCTTTGTCGCATTCCCCTATCGGAGTTTGGCTCAGGAACCTTCGCCAGTCCCCGTAGTTTTTTCAGCGATGGGATGTGGCCCCTACAATGCTGATGCGGAAACTGCCCTCGAACGATTTATCAAACTGGAAAACGAGGAGATGAAAAGTTCTTTTCTAATTCACTGTGGCGATATCGTTACCGGGAAGAAAGTAGATTGGCCCGAGTCTCAATATGTGAGAGTGGCCGACCTCCTGTCTGCAAACAACAAGATACCCACCTTTATCGTTCCCGGTGACAACGAGTGGAATGATCAGGTCGACCCGGATCGACACTGGGGATATTGGGAAAAACACTTTCTGAATTTTGATGAGAAGTGGACCCTTGGAAGCGAATGGAAGGTGGAGCGTCAGACCGTCCGTTCTGAAAATTTCGCCTTTATTAAACAAGACGTTCTCTTCATTGGCATCAACAAAGTGGGCGGCAAAGTGCACGACGCTACGGAGTGGAAGACAAGGTTAAAGCAGGATACCGAGTGGATTTCAGACCTACTGACCCGCTACGGCAGTCAATGCCACAGCACGGTGATTTTCGCCCAGGCCTCTCCCGGAGTAAAGTTCCCCTCCTTTCGAAAAGAGATGATGGCTCCCATAAAGAAATACGGAAAACCTGTACTTTATTTGCATGCTGATGGCCATAAATGGATTTATGAACCGGATTTGTCGGTTACAAACTTCACCCGTTTGCAAATTGATCTCCTGAACGCGAAATTCCCACCAGTCCAGGTGACCGTGACCGGCAATCCAGCAGAACCTTTTACCTTTGATCGCCGACTTGATAAGCAAAAATGGATCCCTACCCCCTGACATTTAACGATCCATGAAACCTCTCGTCATATCCTTGGTAAGCTTCATCGCCTTTTGCCATTCTCCGATTCAGGCAACGGAATCAAAAGACGCGCCTGATCCTGCTGTGATTCAACACGTCGTTGCTGTAAAAGAGGTTTGTGCCTGGCCCAACCTTACCTTGCTACGTGATGGAACGATCATCGCAATTTTCCACAACAGGCCAAGTCACGGCCAACAGGAAGCCGACATCGATTGTTACGCCAGCACGGACGGTATCGAGTGGACCAAACGCAGCACAATCACCCAACACGATCCTGACACGATCCGAATGAATCACGCAGCAGGCCTCGCTGCGAACGGGGATTTAGTAGTGCTCTGCTCCGGATGGACCGATATCAAACAAACGGAACGGCCGAAGCAAGATGCCTTTCGCGACGCAGTCATCCGCAGCTGGGTCTTGCGCTCCTCCGACGGTGGAAAGACATGGGACAAACGTGAGCAGTTTCCTGCTCCAGAAAGTGGCTGGTGTGAATACATCCCCTTCGGCGACATCTGGGCCGGAGAAGATGGAGCTCTTCATGTTTCCTGTTACCATGGAAAATTCAAAGACCCGACTCAATCATTCAAGACTGACGGCTGGCGTTCATGGCATTTGAAAAGTCTGGACGACGGAAAGACCTGGGAAACGGTCTCTGTCATCGGTGAGAGGCACAACGAAACCGCCCTCTTCTATCTTGGCGGAAAAGATTGGCTCGCTGCCGCCAGAATCGATAAAATGGAATTGATTCGGAGTTCAGACAATGGACTTACCTGGGAACAGCCGGTTCCCGTTACGAAACGGAACGAAATCAATGGGCAAATCATTCGGCTCAAGGACAATCGACTGCTTCTAGCTTACGGGGTTCGGGTCGATGGCGGACGCGGAGTCTGTGCAAAATTCAGCAAGGATGAAGGGAAGACCTGGGGTACGCCTGTCCGTCTCGCCCGCACTATCGACGGCGGCGACTGCGGTTACCCTTCCAGTGTCCAGTTACCGAGCGGAAAAATTGCTACCGCGTGGTATTCGAAGGAGTCCCCTCAGCACACTGGCTATCATATGGGTGTCAGTGTCTGGGAAGCACCGGAAAAGTAGGGAAGCGAAAAGACAGCGCTTCCTGCGGCGACCACCGACCTGAACAAAGGTCCGTGAACGTCAAGCGAGTGCTCCGTGCATCACTTCCCCGAAGTCGCGTTCCAGCCGCTTCCTCCCGGGAACCTCCATCGTCGTGGGATTGATTCCCATCTGGTGCAGGACTGTCGCATGCAGGTCCGTCACGTAATGACGCTTCTCTACCGCATGGAAACCCAGTTCATCAGTAGCCCCGTAGACGAATCCCTTTTTCGTTCCGCCTCCTGCCATCACCACATTGAAACCATGAGGATGATGGTCCCGTCCGTCGCCAACTTTATTCCCGCGCATGTCAGCACCGGGAGTCCGGCCAAACTCACTTCCCCAGACGACTAAAGTATCATCGAGCAATCCTCTTAATCTCAAATCCTGTATCAATGCGGCAACAGGCTGATCTACCTGTTTCGATCTCAAGGTGTGATTCTTTTTGATCTCCCGGTGCGAATCCCATCCGCCAGCGTTGCCGGTGTAACCGTGAAAGATTTGAACGAAGCGAACTCCGCGTTCGACGAGCCTCCTTGCAGCCAGACATTTCTCGGCAAAAGGTTTTGTAGCCGAATCTTCAAGACCATACATCTTGCGAATTTCCGGATGCTCCTTCTCGAGGTCCATCACCTCGGGAACAGCCGTCTGCATTTCAAAGGCCAGCTCGTAACTCTTAATTCTCGCCTTGAGTTTTGCGTCATCCGGATAGTCGATCCCTGAGATCCGGTTAAGTTTTCCGAGCAAGCCGAAATTCTCCTTCTGCTCTTCCGGCGTCAGATCTTCATCCGAAGGTCTCACGAAACTGAGAGGATTCTTTGGATCCACTTTCATCCGAACGCCGGCATGCTGGGGACCAAGATAACTCGCTCCATGAGTCCATGCCGCACCACAACAGTCCGCACTCGGATTTCCCAGGACAACAAACTCCGGCAGATTCTTGTTCAAAGTCCCCAGGCCGTAACTCACCCATGAGCCGATCGTGGGAAAAGCGCCTTCCGTGATTTTTCGCCCGGTGTGATAGGTCAACTGCGCTCCGTGATTGTTATCGATGGTCCACATACCGCGCGCAACGCAAAGTTCATCTGCGACGCCACCCATGTGAGGAAACCAGTCACTTACTTCGATCCCGCTTTTGCCATACTTCTTGTAGCCCGTTTGCAAAGGTAGAATTTTCTTAAACACCTCCCGCTTAGCCTTGCTCGGATCGAGAAGAATCCCGTTAATTTTCTCCGGCGCCAAAGCCTCCGCGTAGGGAGTCTCATCAATCGACATCCCCGCATACTTGTTGAGCATCGGCTTGGGATCAAAGCTTTCCAGGTGCGAGACTCCACCGATGTTAAAAATCCAGATTACAGACTTCGCCTTAGCTGCGAACTGCGGCTCTGCATCCAGCCTCACGCCTTCTTTGGAAGCTGCCTTCCCGTCCCGGAACAACATTGCCGACAGGGCCATTCCCGTCATTCCCATTCCGGTGTCTCCCAGAAACGTTCGGCGCGATTGAAAAGGATTCGAATTCATACTAACACTCCAAGTCTATCGCACCGTAACGAACTCGTGATGGTTCAGCAACACGGTCAAGAGACGCTCCCTGTTTCGTTTGGGATCACTGCCCGGTTTCGTCAGAAATTCCAGACAAAGCTCTTTCTCCTCACTCCGGGGAACTCGCCCCAGTAATCGAAGATAACTTTCGTTGATCATCAGTTCCCCATCCCCTTTCACTTTCGATTCCAGATCGGCAGCCAAGTCTTTCGCTGCATTGCGAGTTAATAAACTGTTGTGCATCGCCAGTGCCTGATGAGGCTGGATGCTCTCTTCACGCGAATAACATTCGCTGACTTTTGGACCGTCAAAAATCTGAACAAACTCGACCAACTTCTCATGAGCATGCCGCAAATAAATGGATCGCCTCGTAGATGTCTGTGCCTGATTATTAGGAATATCGGGTCCTCCCATTTCGGTATCCAATCGTCCCGCGACCCAGAGAAGATTGTCTCTTACAATCTCCCCTTCCATTCGTCGGGTTGGCATCCGCCAAAGATACTTGTTATCCGGGTCGATCGCCAAATTCGAAGAATCCGGGGTGCTTTCCATCCGATACGTCGCACTGAGCACAATCTCCTTGTGAAGAGATTTTAGACTCCAATCAGATTCCATCAATTCCGCAGCCAGCCAGTCCAACAGAGCCGGATGAGTTGGCTCTCTGCCATTCGCACCAAATTCATTCACTGTCGGGACAAGTCCATGCTCAAAATGCCGGAGCCAAATATGATTCGCCGCCACCCGGGCAGTCAAAGGATTCTTCTTGTCTGCAATCCAGCGCGCAAAAGCGGCCCTGCGCCCGGATGAAGCCTTTAGATACACCTTATCGCGCAGCGCATATTTGGTGGAAAGTTTCTCCGCCATTTTCTTTTTGGCGTCCGCTACCAACTTGGTGGCTGCTGAGCTCAATTTTGTCGCCACTTTTCCAGCAGCAGTTGCAGAGGCGATGGCCTTCGCATCTTTCTTCTCTTTAGCTGCGACAAGGTCCGCCTTGGACTTTGATTTAGCATTCAAAGCCGCTGCTTCTTTCCATTTTGCTTCCGCTTCCTGTGCCTTGCGCTGAGTTTCAAAAGTCGTCTCCGCCTTTGACTTCCACTCCTTGTCAGTCTTTTCGATTTCCTCAACCGCGAACTCCGCCTCAAGTGCTGACTTCTTCAACTTCATCGCGGCAACTTGAAACTGGACCTCCTCTAACTTCTTCGCGTCTCCATCTTTTGGCACCTTTGCCAGAGCCGCTTCCGCCTTTTTCAAATCGGCATCACGTACCGCCATCAATTCACTCCTCACAAACTCACGCTTCCAGGGTTCAGCTGCCCGTTCCGGCAATGGAATTTCTTTGATAGCAAGTTCCCCGCCAAGGGCTGCAGGCACCCCGGGAGGAATCGGTCGATCCTTTAAAGGGAAACGTTCATCTCCACCGTCAAGGAGAAGCGTTTTGGAAGTCAGACTGACATCGTAAACACGCGGCATCCCCGCTTTCATGACATCCAACTCACCCGGAACACGGTCGGTCCGGACCCGGTATGGCTCAAAGACTGCTCGCATCGCAAAGTAGTCCGTCTGAGGAAACGGATCATACATGTGATCATGACATTTGGAGCACCCCATCGTTACACCAAGAAAAGCCTGGGATGTATGGGTCACCACATCATCCATCCACTGATTGTGATCAGTGTGAAAGTTCCGCGCAAGATAGCCGGTGGCCCGCAGTTTTTTGTCATCCTCAGGATACAACTCATCCGCAGCAAACATTTCCAGAATCATCTGATCATATCCTTTGTCGGCATTTAGAGATTCAACGATCCAGTCCCTCCAGTGCCAGATGTGCCTGGCGCTCGACCGAAGCGCCCCTTTGTATCCGCTCCAGTCGGCATAACGCCAAACATCCATGTAGTGCCTCCCCCATCTTTCCCCATAGCGCGGGCTCGCAAGAAGCTCGTCGACTTTGGCTTCGTAATTGGGATCCTTTTGAAATGCCCGAATCTCTTCGACTGTCGGAACCAGCCCGGTTAAGTCCACGGTCACCCGGCGCAACCAGAGTTCCGGTGAAACCTCAGGCCGCTTCGAAAGGCCCAGGCGTTGGTGTTCCGCCAGAATAAATTGATCGATCTCGCTCCCGGCCCAATCAGTATCTTCGATTTCCGGAGGCTTTGGTTTCTTCACCTGTTCGTAGGGCCTCCACGGATATCGATTCCGGAATTCCGCAAACTCCGCGCGCTTCTGATCCAAGAGTCCCGGGTCATCGATTGCACCCTCTTTACTCGCAGGGAACCTTCCGGAGAGCACCTTGTCGAGTAGACCTGCGTCCTTAAACACCGTGTCGAAACGCTCAGCGATTTTTCCATCAAGCGCCGCGACCTTCTTACCAAAAGGATTGTGGGGAAACTCTTTCAACGACTCCGCTCCGTGAGCCTCAGCCTTCACGTGACAGACTGCGCAACTCTTCAACTCCTTCGAAAGAGTGGGGCCAAAGTATTTCTCGAAAGCCTTCTTGTTAGCCGGGGTCGCCAGAAGACAACTGGACGAAATCCAGAGGACAGCTCCCATGATGGTAAACAGGCGATTCACGGACACAAGAATACTAGTGAGTCTTTGACTTACAACGGCGCGTCTGCGGGCCATATCAGGGAAATGCCATCCCACTTCGACTGGATCCCGTCCCTTGTAGCACCATGCTGCAAGCCTTGAATTATGCGCATGATTTCATTGCCTCGCGTTCTCGCAGCCACTGCTTGCATCATCACACTATTCGCTGCCCGGGGCACTGCGCAAACTTCGAATTATAAATCGGTTTCAGATGACGAAATCACGGAACATATATTCTCACTCGCGCGGGAATACTTCCGGGAATTTCAGCATCCGGAGACTGGCGTTCTCTACGGCTCCCGACTTTCGGGAAGAGGCTCTTGGACTTCCCCTGCTGATATTCTCGCTGAGAAGCCTAAACCCTGGGGCTATGGATCTCGAGTCGCTGACACGGTTTTACACACGGGGCACATGCTGGTGGCCTTGTTAGATGCTCACACGTCCCGTCCCGATCCATTTCTGGAGAAACAGATTCGCATTCATTTCGAAGCGCTGAAATGGATAGGCTCCCTTCCGGAAACACATCCAAAAGCAGGGAAGCCGGAGCTGTCAGGACTGGTTCCGCGAGGGCCTCATCCGGACGATCCATCCGCCTACTTCGATGATTCTTCGATGGATCAGCACACGACCTACATCATCAGCCTGGCGCTCTTTTCCAAATCCAAACTGGCAACGGAAGCAGACAAAGCGTGGATTCGGGAATCGCTTGGAAAAGTCGGGCGGCGCCTCGAAAGACACGACTGGTCAATCGTCCGCGCCGATGGAAAGACTCAGGCTCATGTGGGGTTTTCCTGGAAAGGATTCAATTCCAGTCATGCCTCCATCCTTCTCCCCTCAGTTCTCGCTCTTCACCAAGGGACGGGTGATGATCATTGGAGCGAACTTTACGAAACCTTTCTAACTGAAAACGAAGGGAAACGCTGGGAGCAGGTCAAACCGGGTCCCCAAGTGAAGATCAATGGTCATCCGATCTATGCGAATCAAAATGCCTTTCGGGTCCATGCCTGGTATCAACTGGAAACGAATCCTGAGCGAAGAAAAGTAATTGGCGGCTTACTGAAACAATCGGTGAATATGCAACTGTCCCGGGAATTCCCCGGTGAATTTTACCGAAAATTTCACAGCGCAGAAGTGTGGAAGGAAGTCGAAGAGGCCTTTTCCTGGGGAGGCCCGAATTTAAAAGGGGCTCTCCCTGCATGGAAATCATTCAAGACGGAAATACTTGAGCAGGATCATGCCGGTCTCGCCGCACTGGCTCACGTGAGATTTCCGCTAGGTGGGTTTCACATGGCCTTGCTCAGCGAGAGTCCGGATTTGATCGACAGCAACGCGCTTCATTCCTGGGACATGCTGACCTCGGTGGATCTTAAGAATATATCGGCCGGGGAAACCCACTATCTGTTCTCGGTCGTTGGTCTTCATCTCTATGCCCGGCATTTCAAGGATGAGAAACCATCGGCGGAGACCTTTGGCCCCAGCCTTCCTCAAATCGATGTAGCAGGCATCGGGCCCGTCATGGATGTGGCAATTGAAAACCAACATGCCTTCGCAATCGGTCAGGGAGCTTTACACATTTTGGACATATCAAACACGGACCAGCCTGCAGTATTGGGAAAACTTTCCGGACTCGGCAGCGTTCGCCAGATCGTGGTCAAAGACGGCGTCGCTTATGTGACTTCCCGACAGGATGGCCTTTTCATTATTGATGCGACTGATCCTGAAAAACCGCGCCTTCTGAATCATTACGACACGGTCGAGTTCGCCACCGGCGTCGCTATCTCCGGGGATATTCTATTTGTGGCCTGCAGGCATTACGGTGTGGAATTGGTGGATGTCTCGGATCCCGAAAATCCGCGACACCTCAGCACGGTTCGGACCGGTGAGGCTCAATCCGTCACTTCCCGGAACGGAATACTCTATGCCGGAGTCTGGGCCAGTTCCGAGGTGGTATCTGTCGACATTCAAGACCCCTATTTCCCGGAAATCCTTTCAAAGGTTCCCCTCGATGGTTACGGAGACGGCGTCGCAGTCTCCGGCAACTTCCTCTACGCTGCCACCGGTCATCATTCCGGCGAACGGCCCCGCAAAAACCCGGGTGATCCCGGATTTGGGAAAGGGCATGGGCTGGAAGTGTTTGATCTCTCCGATCCTGGAAACCCGAAGTATGTTTCGCGTATCAAATTTCCGCCTCTCTACGAAATCGGAAATGATATGTGGAGCGTCACTATCTCCAACGGTCACGCCTTCGTCGCCGACACCTACAACGGATTGTTTGTCGTCGATATCCGCGACCCGGAAAACCTTCGCTTTGCAGGCCGCCATCAGTTGCCTCTCGTAGAATCCCGAAAAACGAACGGATTCGTTGGAGGACTGGCCTTGGCAAAGGACCGCGTATTTCTCGCAGGAGGCTTCACTGATCTCCATGTAATTCAAGCAAAGGACATGGCCGCGCTGGCCGATGAAGATCCCGGCAAAGCTCCTGTTCTGAAAGAGGCCCCCGAACCGCGCGGGGACGAACTGTGGAAAGCATACAGGCCGGGAGCGCAGGTTTACGCCGCCGAACTCCTTTCCGACTCGGTCGCCGTGGTCGCATGCGGAAGCGCAGGAGTTCACCTTGTCGATTTTGCAGAAGAGCCATTCCCGATTTCCAAATACCCGACGACTGGTTTCGCCACAGACGTCAGCGTATCGGACAAGCATATTTTTGTAGCCGAAAGTGCCGGCGGCTTGACTATTTTGGAGATCCCTGAGGAGGGAGAGAATCTGAAAGCAATTTCGCGTTTCGAGGTACCGGGAAAGGCTATCCGTCAGGTCGAGATTTCGAAGGACGGGGTTCATGCGATGTTGCAAGTCGGGGCCAATCAATTTTATATCGTGGATGTCTCGGATCCCGTGTCTCCCCGACAGGTTTTAAAAGATGCCCGGCACGGTTTGCTTTACGGAGATCAAATGATGCGGGGGCAGATCGACGATCGATATGCATGCGTTTTCTGGCATGTCTCCGGCTTCCACTGGTTTGATCTTCTGGCAAGTCCGGCTCCGGTTTTCAGCGGAAACAACTACCCCGAGAGAACCGGGTCCTCCAATGGGATGACGATCTTTCAGGGAAAGACTCTCGCAACTGTTCGAGGAGGATTTCTGCTACTGGATCTAGAGGAAACACGCCCCGTGAAGGAGCTTCCGCCGCACCAGATTGAAGGGATTCGTGACCACCTCGGAGTTCCCACCGTATCCGGGAATACCCTTTACGCCGCCCACCGGGCATCAGGAATTCTGACAGTGGTAGACATCAGCGACCTTGAAAATCCCCGCCTGGTCAAACGAATCCAGACTCCGGGGAATCCCGGTCGTGTCTCCAGCACAAATGACAAAGTGCTCGTCCCGAATGGATACTCGGGTTTGCTCATCCTGAACAGGTAGAGCGGAAATCCATCCGTTGACGGCCTTTCAAATCATACGAAACTATGAGCAGGATGATCCTGCGCCTTGCCATAACCCAAACGCTCTTCATTCCCTGGGCTCTCCTGTCTGCCAGCGAAAAAGATACTTCAGATTTTACTTTCTTTGAAACGAACATTCGGCCCGTTCTTGTCGACAGCTGCTACAAATGCCACTCGGTAAAAGAAGGAAAATCAAAGGGTGGCTTGTTGCTGGACACAAAAGACGGAATCCGTGAAGGGGGAGACAATGGACCGGCAGTAGTTCCGGGCAATGTTGAAGAAAGCCTACTGATCGCGGCAATTTCCCACGCGCAGCCCGATCTTGAGATGCCTCCGAAAAAAGAAAGACTTCCAGATAAGGTCATTGGTGATTTTGAAAAATGGATCGAATCAGGTGCCGCAGATCCACGGACGGAATCGACAGGAAAACTCTCTGCTTCTCCTACTGATCTGGAATCGGGAAGAAAGTTCTGGGCCTTTCAGAAACCGGTGTCTCATCCGATTCCGAAATCGGCGAAGAATCCAAAGTGGGCAAAATCAAAGCTCGATCAGTTTGTTCTCGGGAAACTGCAGGAAAATCAGCTCACCCCTTCCCCTGACGCAGAGCCTTCAATTCTGCTTCGGCGAGTCTATTTCGATCTGACAGGTCTCCCTCCCTCCATCGCTGACAAAGCAAGCTTCCTCAATAGTGTTTCCAGCGACGGAATAGATTCCGCGCTCGCAAAGCTCGTGGATCGGCTGCTTGCGTCAGATCGTTACGGCGAACGCTGGGGGCGACACTGGCTCGACGTGGCCCGCTTTGCAGAGTCGAGCGGAAAGGAATCCAATTTCACTTATCCGGAAGCCTGGAGATATCGCGACTATGTCATCGACGCCTTCAACGAGGACCTTCCTTTTGACCGGTTCATAACAGAACAACTCGCCGGTGATTTACTGCCCGCAAAAGATGATGCAGAGCGAGCCCGCTTTCTGGTTGCTACAGGTTACCTGGCTGTCGGACCGCTCAGTCTGAATGAAATGAGTCGAGAGCAATACCTCGCTGATATCGCTGACGAACAAATCAATGCCAGCACCCAGGCTTTTATGGCTTCGACCGTCGCCTGCGCCAGGTGCCACGACCACAAGTTCGATCCTTTCTCGATGAAGGATTATTACGCCATGGTCGGAATTTTTCTGAGCAGTAAGACTTTTGTCGGTACCGCGGTAGGGCCGGACAATCAACTGGGCGGTGAATTAATCCATCTACCAGAATCACTTGGCCTTCCGACTTTTTACAAACCGAGCACTGCAGAGGCGGTGAAAAAGCTTAAGCAGGATAAGAAGGATCTAATCGTCGCTGAAAAGGCGGCAAAGGAACGGGCCGTAAAAGCGCGGGAAGAAGGCAGAGACCCGGCAGAAGAATTCAGCCTGCAAATGGCCATCGGGAACATCTGGCGAAAAGGAAGCATCGACGGGAAACTCTCCCTCGTGGATGAAAATGGCCAGCCCAATGTGATGTGCATGGGAGTTACCGAATCCAATGCGATCATCAACTCCCCGGTTTACGAACGCGGTGAACTCGCAACTCCCGGCGAAGTGAAGGTGCCGCGTGGATTTCCGGAAGTTGTTCAACTGTCTGATCCACTGAATATCCCGGACGGCAAAAGTGGACGACTCCAGTATGCGAAGTGGCTGACTCATCCGGACCATCCCCTCACGGCCCGGGTCATGGCCAATCGCATTTGGAAACACCTCTTCCGGACAGGGATTGTTCGAACCACTGATAACTTTGGATACAACGGGGAGCGCCCCAGTCATCCGGAACTCCTCGACTACCTGGCTCTTCAGTTCACTGAGGAACACCATTGGTCGGTAAAGGGATTGATTCGCGAACTGGTTCTTTCGCGCGCCTACCGTCAGTCATCAGAATACCGCGAAGAAGCCTTTCTCAAAGACTCCGAAAACCGACTCGTCTGGAGAATGTCGAAACGACGCCTCAATGCCGAGGAAATCCGCGATGCAATGCTTTCCGTATCCGGCGATCTGGATGAATCCCGACCTCTCGCTTCCTGGATCGGCCGGACCGGTGACCGCAACGCCGCCCTCCTTCCCTTCGCCAAAAGCATTCCTGCGGATCTTGATGGATCAGTGCACCGCTCTGTCTACCTCCCGGTGGTAAGGGATCGCTTGCCGGATCTCCTGGAGCTTTTTGATTTTGCAGAGTCCAGCCTGGTTACAGGGCACCGGGAAACGACCAACGTACCGATGCAGGCTTTGTATTTCATGAACAGCACCTTTGTCGAAGATCGTGCTCAGAGCTTCGCTGCCCGCGTCAAGGTCGAGCCTTCGGAGGGTGATCGAATTGATAAAGCCTTTCGACTCGCCTTCAACAGGTCCCCCGCTCCGGACGAACGCGCTCTTGCAGAAACCTTTTTTGAAAAAGCCAAAGGACCAGACTCCCTCGAGCGATTTTGCCAATCGCTCCTTTCCACCGCCCGGTTCCGCAACCTCGACTGAACAATGAATCCAACAAATTCCCATTCAAGGCGAGCAGCCCTGAAATCCCTGTCCTCCGGTTTCGGCTACCTTGCCTTTTCCAGCCTGGCTACGATCGAGGCAGCGAAAGGAAAGGCGAACGGGCTTGCTGTCCGGGCACCTCATTTCCCGGCGCGGGCGAAGCGGGTGATCTTTCTTTGCATGAAAGGTGGCCCGTCCCATGTCGACACCTTTGACTACAAACCGGAATTGCAAAAACGAAACGGCGAGGCCTGGCGCGGGGGTGCGGCGCGTCTCCTTTCATCAGCTCAGGAGTTCAAGAAACACGGCGAGTCCGGAATCCGGATTTCATCCCTATTTCCAAACCTTGCCAAACATCACGCAGACGATCTCTGCGTGATCAACAGCATGCATACCGATTTGCCGAATCACCCACAGGCATATGCTCAATTGCATACCGGCAGCTTCCAGTTCACCCGGCCGTCGCTGGGAGCCTGGTCACTTTACGGGCTGGGATCATCGAATCAAAACCTTCCCGGCTTTGTCACCTTGAGTCCGCCATCTGATATGGGTGGGGCCAATAATTACGGCAGTGCCTTTCTTCCGGCGATTTACCAGGGAGCGAAAATCGGAGGCGGCCAGCTTCCTGCGCTTTTTTCGGCTTTGTCAGGAAAAACGGAGGAACCGGGTCCTCCCATGAAAAACATCGACAACCCGAACATTTCCCGTGAGACGCAGCGTGCCCAGATCAATTTAATCGCCGGACTGGATCAGGAGAAGCTGAATCAAGATCGTTACAACCCTGAGATCGAAGGGTCGATACAATCATTCGAGCTCGCCTATCGGATGCAGGATGAGATTCCCGACATCCTCAACCTTAACTCAGAGCCGAAGTCGATCCAGAAACTCTACGGAATTGGAGGAAATGGCGCCGGGGAACGCTTTGGCAAACAATGCCTTCTCGCCCGTCGACTGGTAGAAGCCGGAGTCCGTTTCGTCGAAGTGACGGCTCCTACGAGCTGGGACCATCATAGTCTCCTCAATGACAATTTAAAAAAGAGCAGCGAAGTGACTGATCAACCGATCGCAGCTCTCCTTTCCGACTTGAAGAAGAGAGGAATGCTGAAGGATACTTTGGTCGTCTGGACCGGGGAATTTGGACGCACCCCTTACGCCCAGGGTCTTGGCGACGGTCGTGATCATAACAACAAAGGCTATTCCATGTGGATGGCAGGAGGCGGTGTCAAAGGAGGCTACAATCACGGCGCGACGGACGACTTTGGATACAAGGCCATCGACAGGCCGGTTCATATCCATGACCTCCATGCAACCATCCTGCATTTGTTAGGGCTCGATCACGAGAGGCTGACCTTTAACTACGCCGGGCGCGATTTCCGACTGACGGATGTGTATGGAAATGTGGTAAAGGACATTCTAGCCTGAGCCATTCAGGTTCCGCAGAAGGTCGTGCAAACGATCTCGTCAGCTTTCGGAGCTGCTTCATAATCCGCAAACTCAGCCTGCTCTTCGAACGGGTTTCGCAAGACCTTGTCGAGACGGTGAAATGGCTCGAAATCTTTCTTCATTCCGGCCTGGATCGCCTCCTCCACCCGGTGATTCCTCGGAACGAAAACAGGATTCACTTTCATCATCAGGTCTCGTGCATTTTCAGTTCCGACGTCCTCCTTCTGAATTCGAAGCCGCCATTGTCCCAGCCATTCCCGGATTGCTTCCTGTTTGTCGAACAGCGAAACAAGAGCTTGATCGTTTCCGTCCCCGACAGCATCTCTCAGATGTCGGAATGTCAGAGTAAAATCGGCCTTGTTGCTATGCATCAGGCTAAGCAATGATTGAACAAGCTCCCAATCCCCTTCGACTTCCTCTGCAATTCCAATCTTCGAAGTGAACCGCTTTTGAAAGGCATTCTGAAATGTGTCAGGAAAACTGTCGAGCGCTCCTTCAGCTTCCTTCACCGCTTCATCTTCAGCTTTCCCTAAGAGGGGAAGAATTGCCTCGGCAAGGCGAGTCACATTCCAGTGCGCCATCTTTGACTGATTTCCGAAAGCGTACCTCCCACCCTGATCGATGTAGCTGAATTTCTTTGCCGGATCGTAGTCATCAAGAAATGCACAGGGGCCGTAATCAATCGTCTCGCCGGAAACAGCCATATTGTCGGTGTTCATGACCCCATGGATAAATCCAAAGGACATCCAATGAGCGATCAGGTTCGCCTGTCTTTCAATCACCGCCTCCAGCATCGCCCGATACGGATTTTCCGAGTCACGGGACGCAGGGTAATGGCGATCAATCACATAGTCAGCGAGGACCTTGAGATTCTCGTGATCCTGACGTGCCGCGAAATACTGAAATGTGCCAACACGAATGTGAGAAGATGCCACTCTGGTGAAAACACCGCCCGGTTCCATGGTTTCCCTTCGAACCTGATCCCCTGACCAGACTGCCGCCAGCGCCCGGGTAGTGGGAACCCCGAGGGCATGCATTGCCTCGGACACCAGATACTCACGAATCACCGGACCAAGAGCAGACAAGCCGTCTCCCCTCCGCGAAAAGTGCGTCGGTCCGGATCCTTTAAGCTGGATGTCACGTCGAATGCCTTTCTTGTCGAGAACCTCGCCAAGAAGCGTGGCCCGCCCGTCCCCGAGCTGAGGATTGAATCCACCAAACTGATGCCCCGAGTACGCCATCGCAATCGGCTGCGCTCCATCCGGAACTTGATTTCCGGCAAGGTAGGCCAGGCCCTCAGGAGAATCGAGTTTGTCCGGATCAATTCGAAGATCCAGCGCCAGTTCCCGGTTCAGGGCGATGAAAGCGGGATCACTGACGGGTGAAGGATTGGCAGGAGCAAAAAATGCTTCCGGCAAACTGGCATAGGAATTATCAAAAGGAAAAGGCATGTCGATATCCCCTACCATTAGCGGGGATATCCCCGACATCTTCTTTTTTGTGAGGAAATTTGGACTCCACGTAGGTTTTCAATCCTCCTTCACCGAAAAGCTGCCCCCAGCCTTCTGGTAAGCAATTGTCGAGATCCCCTGTGACATTCAGGGAAGAAGTGAATATTCGATTCTGCGCTTGCGATTAGAATCCTTCGCTCCATCCTTTCGCCATGCGCTTCATCCTCGGAACTCTCCTCTTCTTTTTTGCAGGGCTTTCTGTTTCTGCTCAGCCGGTGGTAACCAATCACAAGCCCGGTTCGGAGGTCCGCTACCCTGTGGTCATTCTCAAAGGAACGGTCGATGAAGGAACGAAATTGATTCAGGCGAAAAATGAATCTTCAAACCTGAATTCCGGGACGATCAAGGGTGAAACATCCGGTGGAAAATTTAAGGTGCTGGTCGAACTGGTTCCCGGCGAGAACAGAATCACTCTTTCAGCGGATGAGTCGAAAAAGACGGACTTGATTCTCAATTACAAAGCCCAGACAAACCCTCACTATGTCCGGGTGATTTGGATGACTGACAAGGGCGGCGCCACCAATTATGCAACCAGTTATGAGAAGGACCCTCAGAACTATTTAGAGAAGCTCGACCTTGCCGCCAAAATGCTACAGACATTTAGTGCCGAACGGATGTTTGATGCCGGATATGGCCGAAAAACCTTCAAACTCGAACTCGACGGCGACACGGGGAAAGTGAAAGTCCACACCCTGTCTGCTCCCAAAGAAGCCGCACATTATTATTCGATTGGCGATCAGCAATGGTATCGCGAAATCAATCAGTGGTTGAACAAAGAATATCCGGATCCTTTTGTGAAAAACATCGTCATCGCTTCCTACACCAGGAAGAATCCAGAGACAGGAAAGATGCAGGCGCACACTGCTCTCGGTGGAGGGAATATGGGACTCTTCGGTGGAGCCTCCGTTTTCAGTTGGCCGGACTCGATCCAGGATATCACCCACACTTTTTTGAGCGACGAAAAGATTGACCCGGCAAAAGTTCACGACGACAGCGCCGGGCGTCACACCGTTTGGGGGCTTGCCTCGACAACTCTCGGAGCGACTTTGCACGAAATGGGACACGCATTCGGTCTCCCCCACTGCACTGACCCGAACGGGATCATGACGCGGGGCTTCGACAAATTGAATCGTGCTTTCACTTTTGTCGACCCTCCCGGAGGAAGAAGGCTCAAGGCGATCCCGTTTCAGGATAATGATGTTGCTTACTTTGCTCCGATCAGCGCCTCTTATCTTCAATGGAGCCGATGGTTTCAACTGGACGCCCCACCATTCATGGACTCATCCCGTCCGCGCATTACCCTCTTCCATGAAAGCGGTGACATCAAAATTGAATCCGAAACTCCAATTCACTGGGTGGGATTCTGGCAGAAAGACAGCGTTTCGAAGTTCAAAGAGTTCACCGGTGAACAAACGAATATTTTGATTCCGGCAGGCGAGTGGAAGTCAATTCTCGGCAGCGATGACTTAACCCGAATCTCAGCCATAGCAGAGAATGGTCTCGATGCTGTCCTTCGGCTTGATAAGAAGTGAGACCGAATCACGTCCTCGACGATCCATTGGGATCTTCTATCCTTTGCTCATGAAACATCACCTTTGGCTCCTGGTATTTCTCCTCTTTTCGGGAACCGCTTTTGCCGACGCAGGATCGACCCACGATCTTCTCGCGAAAGGCACTGAATGGGAAACTCCAGCCTATACTTACGACTCCGGCAAAGAGGGGCCGACGGTCGTCATCATTGGCGGGATGCATGGCAACGAGCCCGCCGGAGCTGCTGCTGCCGCCCAAATCCGACACTGGCCAGTGCTTACAGGAAAACTGATCGTCATTCCGCGTGCGAATCAAAAGGCATTGAGCGCCCGCCAGCGCCGGATCCCTGATTTCCCGACAGCAAGCAGTGACCTCAATCGAAATTTTCCCAAAACTGGCGAACCCAATGAAGCCAGAACGGTTCTTGCCAAAGCGATCTGGGCATTTGTCACGGAACTGAAGCCCGACTGGGTCATCGACCTTCATGAGGGGTTCGCAATCAATCGCCAGAACTCCAAGTCCGTTGGCTCCAGCATCCTTTGCAACCCAGACAAATCGACACGCATGCATTTTGAGCACGCGATCGCTGTCGTCAACGCATCGATCAATGATCCAGCGAAACTCTTTATCTTAAAGGATGAGAATCTCACCGTAAACGGAAGCCTCGTGAGAGCATCCATGCAGCGACTCGGTGCCGTCGGGGCAATCTTCGAAACCACTTACGAAGGTCAACCTCTTCCTGTTCGAATTCGGCAGCACCGGCTCATGGTTCACCGCGTGTTAAAAAATCTCGGCATGATCGAAAACGGCCCCGACCAGTTGGTGTTTCGAGGAGAAGCAGAGAAGACCCAGTACATCGCAGTATTTCAGGACTCCGGAGTTGGTGGGAACGGCCCTGGTGCGATTCGCGAAAAACTCGACTCCGCTAAGGGAAAGTTCTCCACAAGAATCATTGGCGGTGCTGAAATCAGAAACGGAATCCTGACGGAATTTGATGCCGTAATTTTCCCGGGCGGAAGCGGAAGCAAGCAAGCCGCCGCCCTTGGCGAAGCAGGACGAGAGGAAGTCCGCGAATTCATCAAAAGTGGAGGAGCCTATGTCGGCGTCTGCGCCGGTTGTTATCTCGCCTGCGAGAATTTTTCCTGGGGTCTGAAAATTCTCGACGCGAAAACCCTTTCATCCAAATGGAAACGTGGCCGCGCCACGCTTGATCTCGAGTTTGCCGAGTCGATCTTTTCCAGTTTAAATCTCGATTCACGAGACGCTTCCGTAGTCTATGTCAATGGACCGGTCATGGGACCCGCCAATTCGGACGCAATTCCTGACTATGAAACCGTTGCCCTTTTCAAGTCGGAGACCGCTGAGAATGGATCGCCTAAAGGAATTCAAATCGACTCTCCTGCAATCTTGCGGGGAGGATTCGGAAAAGGACGTGTCGTCGGAATCAGTCCTCATCCCGAGCAGACTGAAGGGCTGCGCGACGTCCTTCCCCAATTACTCGACTGGGCATTAGAAACTTCGCACTAAACCGGACTTCACAACACCATGGGACACGGCACATTTCAGGCGGGAGAACTCACAGCCGTCATCGGGGATAATTCCGAACATGAAAATCATCGCGCGGGATACAACGGAGTCTGGTCACTCCAGCACCAAAGCGGAACACGCAGTCTATTCGTTCCGGGTATAGCCGGTTTGAATTTTGAGCACATTGTCAGTGGAGAAGGAGAAGAGAACCGGGACATCTTCTTCGAGCCCCGGAAGGCTCCGATGACGTATCGGAAAATTTCGGATACGGAATGCGAATTGTACCAACCTCCAACGCCGACTTTCCATCTGGAAAGCTGGACGACTTTCAAGATGAGTCCTCCCCACGCGATCGATATGACTTTTCGCTGCAGGCCTGATCAGCATGCCTTCAATTTTGGATACATCGGCCTTTTCTGGGCAAGCTACATCAATGCCCCTGCAGACAAGTCGATCTACTTTCGCGGCGGACTTCCCGGACAGACCCGACCGCTTTGGTCGCAGTTCTGCTCACAAATGCACAACCGCGACAGCACCGTCAGAGGAGTTAAAGACAATTTCCAGATGACTTTTGCCGATGATACCAGGGAGACTCTTTACAAAAGCTTTTCACCAATGCAGTTCGACACCTCGATGTTTTACGGGAATTTCGACGACCATACTTTTGCTGTGATGTTGAAGAGTGATGATGGTCTGATTCGATTGAGTCATTCTCCTTCAGGAGGAGGTGGCAATGCAGAACGCGAAACCACCAACCCTGCCTGGGATTTTCAATTCATCATCCCGGAATACGAAGTCAATGCGGAGTACACACTTCAAGCGAGAGCGATCTTCCGGGAAAAATGCAGCCGCGATGAAATCTTATCCGAATGGGAAGCCTGGAACGCCGCAAAATAAAATTTGGTCAATCACTCAACCACTACTTCATCGACATAGAATTCAAAGGGAAGCCCCTTCGACTCGGTCACTACGTAGAATCCGGATTTAATCCTTGAGAGATCTTTTCCTTCGAGCGGCAACTCATACTTCTTCCATTCAGAGGTCAGGGAAATTTCTGATACCACCCTCGCCGTATCAAAGTAGGTCTTGTCCTCTTCAATGATCCCAAAACCAAACTTTGCCGATTCGCCGCCTTCCTGTCCTCTCGCCCAGAAGCTCAACTTCTTCGCCCCCGCCAGATCAAAGCCTCCCGGTTGATCCCCCCAATCACCAGCAGGACTCTGCCAAACGATTCCTCCCCATCCTGCAGGCTCGGTAAATTCGATTTTCACACAATGTTCTCCCACCTTCGGGTTCTCTCGGGAGTCCAGGGTAAGCTTCATCTTATCCGTATCCCCCATCCACCCGCTCGCGGCGTAAGGCTGTGTATCTCTGGGATCGCCTCCGGCAATCGTCAAAGGCATTTTAATCTTCGATGACGGTCCGGCTTTGTAGTCCCCTTTCACTTTTAAAGAAAGGCTTCCCGTCGCGGCACCTCCGGCGCCGTCGTAAACATAAGCATAGATCCGGTAGGTGCCTCCGTTGTCCGGCATTCGGAAAGTGGCGCCCTCATTTCCTGATCGAATCACCGCCTCTGGGAATTTCGGAGGAGAGGGACGAAAATCTCCGCCTTCGGCGACTTCTTTCCAATCCTCGGTCAACTCCCACTTCACCTTCATTTCATCCCCTTCCGGATCTGAACACTTCAATGTGACGCTTACCTCTGCGCCGGCTTCCAGCAATTCGTTCGCAGTGGAAAACTCCAACTCAGAAATAATCGGACACCGGTTTTCCGGAGACTTTCCCGACCACAGTTCAGTCAGTTCGTCGACAGCCGCCAGTTTCTCACCACTCGGTAAAAGCATTCCAAACCAGGTGGCTGAGGCCTCCTGCTTCGCGCCCCAGGTAAAGGCATAACTTCCCAGACAGAGAGAGTCCTTATGAACGGCTTCATAGGCGGCTCGATAAGATTGTCCTTTTTCAGTACTGGTAGGTTCATCAGGCATGCCCCATTTCCCCGGGGGTAACTCCCAGGTACCGGACGGACCGAACTCGGTCACAATATAAGGCTTCACTCCACCAGCTTCACGATAGCGACTCGGCAAAGAAACGACGCCGCCGTAACTGTTGATCCCGTGAATATCGATGCTGGGACAATAACGATTGATCGATTCCACCCGGCGGCCACCGATTTCGGCTGTGACCGTCATCACCGGATGATCCGGATCCAGGTCTTTGGCCATACGCGCGAGATGTTCGATATGCATCCAGATGGCCGGATTGCCTCCGTCGGCGTAGCCTTCCATCTCATTTCCAACAGCCCACATCAGAAGGGCCGGATGAGATTTGTATTTCTTCACAGCATCCCTGAAGTGTTCGATTTGATCATCCACCTGAGCGTAATCTTCATAGGAAAAGCCATGGCGCTCGTGCCCCAACCAAAATCCGAGTGTCACCTTCAGACCAAGCTCTTCCGCTTCATCCAGAAGTGCTCCCGTATCTTCATCAATCGCCCAGGTCCGGAATGAATTTCCACCATACTTCGCCAACAATTCTTTGGGTCCATCTCCGCCGGTTCCCTTCACCACGAATTCTTCTCCGGAAACCAGAAGCTTAAAGTCATCGGATCCGGACTTCTCCACCTTTACCAGTCCCATCGATTCAGCAGAGTGGGATGATCGATCTGACCCTGTTGGGCCATCCTGAGCCACGACTGCAAATTGAAACACGAAGATTAGGAAAAGGAATGGAATTCGACTCATAGCAATCTGAAGAGACCGATCAAACCACACCCTTCATCGCAGCGCAAGCAATCGCGATTGCACGACTTCCCGCAAGGTGTCATTTTGTGGGGATGCTTTTCCGAACCGCAGTTGCCTGCTTTACACTTCTTACTTTGACGGGATGTGAGGAAACCGCTGTTTCGGAAACCGGGAAGACGACCAGTTTACCGAGAGCGGCCTGGGTATGGAATCGGTCTACCCCTTTCCAGAAAGAAGAGCAAACCCAGCTAATCGAAGCAGGAATTCAAACGATCTTCTGGCAGATAGGCGAACTGAAATTGGAAGATGGCAAGCTTGCCGTGATAGGCCAGTGGCCGCTTCCAGAGAGCACTGATAAGATCGAGTTTCATCCGGTTGTTCGCCTCGATTCGAGCATTCAGGATCCTTCAGAAGTCGATCCGGTCGAGCTGGCGTCCCGGGTCAAAGCCGCCGGAGCAACAGGATCCATCCAATTTGACTTCGACTGCCCTACCCGACTTCTTCCCCGCTATGCAAAGCTTCTTACAGAATTTCGGCAGGCATACGGCGAGATCGATTTGAGCTGCACAGCCCTCCTCAGTTGGACTGACTCCAGCGACTTTGCTGAACTCGAAGAGGCCGTCGATTCGATCTACCCCATGTTTTACGATGCTCTTCCCGAAACTCCGCAATCGGGCAACCGTCCTTCAAACGCACTCCCCTTGATCGAATTCAGCACTTTTTCCGCTCAGCTTAGAAAATGGGAAGCTGGAGTCTCGATCCCCTGGCATCTGGGGCTTCCGAATTTTAGGCGCCTCTCGATCTTCCGAAACGGCAAGCCGCAGGGGCACATCCGCTCGTGGACGAAAGAGGAGTTGATGGAAAATCCAGCGATCCGCTTCGATAGCAATGGTCGAATCGGCACTTTCATATTCCAGGTAACAAGCCCTACCCGAATTGGAACCGTCAGCTTGCAAAAAGATGACTGGCTCTGCTTTCGTCAGTGCGACAGGGAAGCTCTCGCACAATCTCTCGAAGCAGGCGAACAATCCTCGGCTGAAAGCATCGTCTGGTATCAACTGCCCCGCGAAGGTCTCGCATCAAATGGATGGAGCGTCCCGGAGCTAGCCGGAAATTTTCATGAATATGGCTTCAAGGGAAAAGCGGAGATCCGAGAAAATCGCCTTCACCTTTCAAATCCGGGACCTGTTGATATCCCCCTCAATCCGGGAGAACTCCACAAAGTAATTATCTCATCCGACCGACCGTTCCTGCGCGAACTTGAACCGGGCGAGTTTTCCAAGGCTGTATTTGTCAGAAACGAAAAACCGGTCCCGGCGTTTGCCGCAACTGAGGTGAGCCTCTATTTTCATCATCTTCACGCCGGTGAATCTCTCGCATCCGGACTATTTCTTATTCGCGAACCGCCCAATTCACTGCAAATTAATTACAGCCTCGACCATGGTCAGAGGCACAAGCTCGAGATCGTCCCATGAAAAAAATCTCCAACACCCTGCTGATTCTGACTTTGTCCGCCAACCTTGTGTTTGCCTCCGGCTACTGGGCATCACCACCCAAAGGATTGAGTCACTTCGTGAAACGCCTACCGGCAAAGTCGCTGGCTGAGTTGATGGAGGAGACTAACCAGAATGCCGTGAAGAAAGACGAGGAGGTTTTCCTCGAAGAATCTCAAATGGAATGGCGAATTCCGCGCATCACCAAGATGGCAAAGGAAGTCTCACGGGAGGAGGGAATAGCGAAGTGCGATGAGCTCCTCGCAGAAATCCGCCTGAGCGGAAAGATCCATAACGGCTGGGTAAATATGCTTCATGATATCCGTGATTGCCTTTCCGACACCGAGACACCCGCGAACGCCGCCATTTTTTATTGTGACTGGAGAATCGCCCTGGGGCCCGTTGTGGGAAATCTGAAAAAGGAACAGCTGACTGCGATTAATAAGCAGATCACCACGAGAAACAGCCGAATCCTTGCGCACTTTCACTACTTGCTAGGGGCCAGCCAATTCCTCAGTAATAACCGTCGGGCTCAGTGCGGATTTACAAAATTCTCCCAGGTGATCGAACTCTACCCGAATCACCCCAGAGCAGAAACAGCTCTCTTCATGAAGGGCCGGGCTGCGCTCGATGATTCGCGAAAAGGGTGGGGAGATCCTCCCGATCCCGCAAAGCTGACTACCGCCACGAATGCGTTCCAAGAGTATCTGAAAAAATATCCAGAGGGTCGTTTTGTGGGTGATGTCTACGGTTGGCTCGGAGGGATCGAAGTGCGACGCGAGAATTATGCGAAGGCGATGTCCTGGTATGTCAAACAGCTGGACGTTCCGGATCATCCTGAGATCACACGCAGCGCATCACGGATGGTGGAACGGGTCATGGCCGTCGTGCTATCTAAACCGGATGAAGGACCGATCGAAGATATCGCATCTCGTCCTGAAATTGCGATGGGGACGGTCTACTGGATCCTATATGCCCCGGAAGCGAATATCTACAATGGATTTTACGACCACCCGGAAGTCGTTGAGAAATGGAGAAAGCACTGGCTGCCACGATTAGCAAGCGCCGTCGAAAAGAACAAGAAAGTTTGGGACGATCGCGGACTCACGGCCTGGTTTGCGGCCATTCAGGCACACGCAGCCAGCAATGCCGGAGATCAGAAAAAGGCCCTCGCCTTCGTCCACAACTACAGCGATGAGCTTCCGAACTCAGATGACCTTTCCTTCGTTCACGCAGTGATTCTGCAACGTTCAGGCGACGCTGAGAAGGCGGTTTCAGCCTACCGGAATTTTCTGGCTGACTTCCCGAACAGCCCGCTCCGGGAAGGAGCCTCGTTCCGGCTGGCCACCGCGTATCAGGATGCTGGAAGAGGCGGTGACGCTGTCGCCAGCCTGCTGCAACTCTCCAACAAACATGAACTGCAGCATGTTGACGGAGCAGTTTACACGCCGTCCTATTACGAGAGCCAGCTCTATCCTAACAGTTACAGCAACCTGCCCCGGGCGGCGAGCGCATTGAGTCCAAGTTTGACGGTGGCTGAAGAGGACCAGGTAAATCAGTATCTCGATGCCCTGCTTCAATTTGCCCCTGTTCCTGAACTGTCCGAGCTCCAGCAAATGGAATCCGCCCTGACTCCCGAGGCTTGGAAAAAAATCCGGATCATTATTCTCGGCCGGGCGCTCTCGGAAGGCCACCCTGACATTGCTATGAATTTCGCAGGTCGCGATGAAGCAATTTTGGCAAAAGAAGTCGCAAGTTATTCATCGGCCGCGAACAAAAACCCGTCGGCCGTGACCTTTCTGAATCTCGGAAACGCGTGGCGCGAAGCAAGAGGTCGCCTCACCTCCCCCGCCCTGCAACTTGACCGTCAGAGAATTTTTGAAGATGATCACAGCAGCGCGGCCGAGGAACTGAGAATCGAAAACGCTATCGCCATTGGATTCTCTGAAGGCGCAGCCGACCGGGTCCTTCAGATGGACGAATTGACAAATGCCATCGACGCGTGGGAAAGGGCCGCCGAACTCGCGGAACCCGGATCTCAAACACAAGCTACCGCACTTGCCGAAATTCTGGAGGCCTTACCTTTGGTCGCCATGGCAACCCCTTTTGCACGTAAGTTCGCTGCGGAGAACGACTGGAACGCCCGGGCCATACATTTCTATTCCAAACTTCAAACCGATTGCCCCGGAAGTCCTGAAGCTGTGGCGGCGGCTCGCCCCTTCTTCAGAAAGCCGAAGGTCGATAACATTAACGGTGAACAGAAACCTGAAGTAGACCCCGCGACAAGTGATCCTTTTGACCAGGAGTCAACAGGATGGACCAATTACCTCTACGGTTTCAGTCAGGACTACATTCGCCACCGGGAATTTCTCTATGAATCTCTTTTAGAATCCCCTCAGAATCGCAAGTCAGATCCGCGTGAGAACAATGGAGGATATCAAAAACTGCTGGATGAGCTCTACGCCATTGATGCGGGAGGAAATGCCTTTGAGCTGGCTTTTCATATGAAACACCTCCGGCAGCGATCCCGTGTTATCTACACGCATTGGAACAACGCATGCATTCACTATGCGATCGAGGATCTCGCCGAAATGGTTTCGGTAAAAGATCCACCACCGGCTGAGGTGAGAATCCGTTACTTTGAAGTCAGGCGTTCGGCCATCAATGTGATGGCCTGGCACAACCGGGTCAAGCTTCAGCCAGTCAGTCCGGTGATTCGGAGTACCGGAGGTCCCAGAGTGGATGCTTTTGTCGACCAGGAGATTCGAGCAGCCCTTGCAGCCCCTGAAATGAAACCCGTCGCCGATAGACTGGAATGCCTCCGGCTTTTCATTCTGGCAAATACCGGATTTCGTCTCGATACACCTGCCCGGGCGGAACCCCATGCTCCCGGTGAATCTACCGTTGAGACACGCGACTGGGCAGAGGTTGAAAAAGGCGCAGAGAACTTTCTGAAGCAATACCCGACCAGCCTGAAAAGAGAGGCGATACACCTGCTCCACATGAGAGCCGCCTACCGTGCAAGGCGACCACTTCTCTACAGCTCGGCTGCCCCCTTTCCGGAGAATCCGTTTATTGCTTCCGACTACATTCGCCGAGAACTACCCAATCAGCTTCCGTGGGATCCGAAACCGGTAGAGGATGCGATCGATGCTTATTTGTCAGACGTCAAAGATCCGAAGTACGTCGGCGAAGTTCACGACTTTCGAGCGGCAATCGCGTTTCGCGCGAAAAACTGGAGTGAATGCATTGACCATTCCCTGAAAATTCTAGACAACCCCGACTTCGTCGATCTCCACAATGATTCTCTGCGGAGACTGTCCAATGTCTTTGCCAAGCTTGCTGACCGCGACGACCGAGTTGCGATTTTCGAAGCCGTCAGGAAGTCACCGCAAGCCACTGACTTTCTCAAGCAATATGTTGAGGCCGCTGACGAAAACAGTTGGGGAATGAACCCGCTCCATTTTCTGTCGGCATGGATTCGTGATCGACTTGACGGAAAACCGGTCGCGGTAAATTAGGCGAGCCGTCTTAGTTTCCAGGTCGGGGCAGTTTTCTGACTACGAGGCTTTCGGCTTGTATACAAGCGCAAGCAAAACTCCGGATAAAATACTGCCCAGCATTCCCGATACTATCCAGGGCATCATAAACCGGTCGGGGATAGCGATGAATACGAACATGAGAATTGACCCGGCGGTTCCGACGAGACCGAGAAGAAAACCGTAGATGGCGCCACACTTGGCACCTTTATCCGGAAATCCCAGCGCCCAGACGGTGGCGAAACCGATCATGATGATGAGATAGCAGGCGTATTGCAAAGGCAATCGGGCCATCATGTCGGCCTCGGGACGCCAGCTCTCAGCAGTTTCTTTGTAGGCGCTTCCGAGAATGACTCCGTGAGCCACAAAGTCAAAAACGCTGATGAAGACAAACAGAACAACAATGGAAATAATGAGACGCGGTATATTCATAACCCCTTGATCCTATCGCAGCGACCTCAATGGACAAGAACATTTCCATCCTGATCCGATCCCGATCACTTGATTGCCAAGCAACCAGTTTTAGAAAGAGTGAGATTCCTCAGTCGGCCACCTTGGCCAGGTATACGGTGCTTTTCGAATCTTTATCCTGAAGCGGATTGTAAAAAGAGACGACGTGTGACTCGCAACTCTCGAAGACCTCTTCAAGAGCAGCCATGAAAGTCTCTTCCGGAGGATCGTCGGACCAAAGGCCAAAGACCCCGCCCGGGTGCAATTTTGCCGCAAGCTTTTGTAATCCGTCCGCCTCGTAGAAGGAGTTGTGCCTCTCGTGCAGCAGGTTCGCCGGAGAGTGATCGATATCAAGGAGCACCGCGTGAAATCGTTTACCTGCTGTCTTCGGATCGAAAGTTGGGCGTGTCTGCGGAGTTAGCGCAAGTTTGAAGAAATCCCCGTGAACAAACTGACAACGTGAATCAGCGCTCAAGCCCTCTCCCAGAGGGACCAGCCCTTCCCGGTGCCAGTCAATTACCGGCTGGAGATAATCTACAACAAAGAGCGAACCAACCCTATCACTAAGCAATGCCTCGCGAGCGGTATACCCAAGTCCCAATCCGCCGACAACAACATCGAGTTTCTCGCCTTCGGGGAATGACTCCGCAATGCTGGCAAGACCGAGATTAGACAGGGCCTTCTCCACCTCGGTGAACAGGCTGGACATCAAATACGCGTCGCCCAGGATAATTTCGTAAACCTCCTGATTATCGAGAGAAAGAATGGTACGACGACGGAGGCTCAAATCACCTAGAGGCGTTTCGTGAAAAGCGAGTTCTTCAAATCTGGGAATTGGCTGAGACATCTGGATGGGAGTGGAAAGGTAACATCACAATAGAGGCCGTTTCCAGAAATCCCAAATCCCAAATCTTGATGATTCCCTATCCCCGCCATTTGCGAATTCGCTAAATCCCTCCCATCTTCGCCAATGCTGAAGTTTATCACTCTGTTTTCATTGATCTTTTCCGTGACAGTAGGAAACGCTGCCCCGGAAAACTGGCCTGGATGGCGGGGCCCGCGAGGGGACGGCACAGTCGCGAACGCTGAAAAACTTCCGGTGAAGTTTGATATCGAAAAGAATACCGTCTGGAAAACCAAGGTTCCGGGAATTGGACACGCATCCCCTGTGATTTGGGGAGATCGGGTTTTTCTTGTAACCGCCGACGAAGATTCGAGCACCCGCTCCCTTCTTTGCTTCGACAGAAAAAGTGGGAAGCAGCTCTGGTCAAAAGTCGTTCTCGAAGCTCCATTTGAAGATATCCATCGACTGAACAGCCGTGCCTCAAGCACCCCTGCGACCGACGGCGAGCGGATCTATGTCAGTTTTCTACACGGGGACAACATGTTCGCCGCAGCCTACGACTTCGAAGGGAAGCAACTTTGGAAAACCGAGCCAGGCGTATTTTCCAGCAAGCACGGTTACTGTTCCTGCCCCGTCCTCTGGAACGAGAAAGTAATTATCAACGGAGACCACGACGGCGATGCTTATATCGTTGCCCTCGATCAAAAGACAGGGGAACAAATCTGGAAGACAGACCGCCCTAACAAAACACGAAGTTATTGCACTCCTATCATTCGAAAAATCGACGGACGCAATCAAATGATTCTCTCAGGCAGCTTGTCCGTCGCCAGCTATGACCCCGACACGGGTGAGCAGCATTGGGTAATCGACGGCCCAACAGAACAGTTTGTGGCGTCGCTGGTTTATAATGAAAAGCTGAATCTCCTTTTCCTTACCTGTGGATTTCCTCAGAAGCACATGATGGCAATTCGTCCGGATGGTAAAGGGAACGTCACTGACACTCATATCGAATGGCGCGACACTGCCGGCGCTTCTTATGTTCCCAGCCCCGTTGCAATTGGTGACTACTTTCTCGTCGTCGCCGACAACGGAGTCGCCAGTTGTTTCGTTGCCAAAACCGGGGATCGACTCTGGCGAGAGCGACTACCCGGCAAACACAGCGCCTCGATCATTGCTGCCAACGGCCTTGCCTATTTCACCTCGGACACAGGAATTGTCTCCGTGGTAAAACCGGGCCCGACCTTTGATGTGATTGCCCAAAGTGAAACTGGAGAGAACGTCTTCGCCTCCCCGGCTGTCTTCGAAAATCAATTATTCGTCCGCAGCGAGGGGCACTTGTATTGCATTGGTGAATAAGGCTTCAGTTTCATTCTTGACCGAAGTCGGTTTCGTCAGTGTCATATTGGTTGATGAGTCACGCCACTTCTACACGCTCGCCAGGTTTGCTGGTTATTTTCTGCGGACTGATCACCACAACTATCAGCCTCGTAATTGTCACTCTTCTGGCTGGAACTGATTTCAATGTAATCGGCTGGTATTGGTTGTTTGTCATTCCACTCGGGGCAATTCTTGTGGGACTCGCAAGCGGCACCGGATACTATTTCGCATCGAAATGGACTAACAGTAAGATTGTCGGCGTTTTTGTTTGGCTCATTTTACTCATCAGCATCACTGCTTATGTGATTTCTCACTTCATCAGCTATCGGATGTTCGTGAATACGGAGGAGTTCACCTTCATTCAATATATTCAGGCTTACGCAGAGGGTTTGAGTTTCGAGAAGTCCGGGAGTAACGGAGAATACGGAGATCCTCTCGGAAAATTGGGCTACTTCTTTCTGCTCCTCGAAGGACTGGGGGTATCTATTGGCTCGATCTACCCGGTCGCCTCACTATGGACTCAGGCATATTGCGACCGTTGTAACTTCTACCTGAAAAAGCAACGAACCGGATTCATTTCCTCCGACGAAACAACAGCGGACCTCAGGAAGAAAAAGAAGCCGGAGAAGGAAGATATCCTCGTCGGTGCAATTAACTCCTCCATAATGCGCACCGGTCAGCTCTTTGAGGAAAATGAAGCAACGCCTTATGAAACAATTCAAAGTGCTATCGGCCATTTGGACCAGTCACAAAAGAAAAAGGCCCTCGCCAATGTGACCGTTGAGCTTTTCAAATGTCCGGCCTGCGACACTCATCAGATCAAAGCGACCTTGATCAATCAAACTACTGGCGGATCTCCGGCCACCTCCGAACTCGCCAAGCTCATCAAACCATCTTAAAAAATAGAGAGATCCACATCTTAATCATTTCCAAGCCATGAAACTTCAAACACTCTTCGCATCAACGGCTCTCCTTTTTCTGGTGAGCTGCAATGAAACAACAGTCACCTACAACCACGTAGATCAGGAGACTGCGGGCAAGTGCCTCGAAATCCTCCGCTCTGGAATTCAGGATAAGGAATTCTGGCCTTCGATCCACGCGGCCGAAGGCCTCACCCTGGCAGGTCATGGTGATGAAGTGATCAAACATTTGAAGCCGAAACTCACTACCGAAAAAGACCAACAGCAACTTTGCGGAGTTGCCCGCGAGTTGGTCCGAGCCGGGGAAGCGGATCACATCAAAGTGATGGCCGATATTTTAATGGGCGAAGAGCCTTATGCTCATATCCATGCGGCGGAGAGCCTCTTTAAAGTTCATTCCGTAGGCGATCTCGAAACCATGAAGAAAGCATTCGCCGCCAAGTCAGACATCAAACTTACCCTCATGGCGGCAGCGGCACTGATTCGTATCGGCGAAACTCCGGAACCCATCGAAGCGGTTCGAGCAGCTCTTGCTTCAGACGATCCCGAAGGCATTCGCATTGGAGCCTGGATTTTGGGTCGCGTTGGTGAGCCGTCCGATATTGAAAGACTGAGACCTCGTATCGCCGCCGCTCCGGATCCAGTGATTAAGGCCTATGTTCAGCATGCCCTTGCCGCCCTCGGTGATCCTGCCGGACTCGAATCCTTGCGAGCTAACACCTTATCCCCGGACCCTGCCATTCGTACTTACGCGGCAACATTCGCCGGTGACGTGGGAGACATCAAACTCATCCCGGTTCTCATTCCTCTTCTTGATGATTCACATCCGGATGTCAGATACCGTGCTGCACAGAGTATTCTGCAGTTGGCGCAGTTGTAGAAGGGGCATCGATTGATTAATTAATTAACCAGCTCGAAGACCACTTTCACAGTAACATACAGGCTCACCTTTCCCCGGGCGACTCCCTCCTGCGTGCGATCAATCCCCGTGTTTCTCGTTATGTTGATGCTAATGGAAAGAAAATAGCCATTGAAGTTACCTTCTTCAATCTTGAGAGGTTTTCCGAGGGTTAACTCATATACTTCAGCCATCGCGGATGCTTTCTCGCGGGCAGCTTTAAGGGCTTCCGTGCGAAGCTCCTTTCGGATCTCAATGTCATCCGTCCGCAAAAACCGGGTCCCGCTTACTTCAATTTCCGGATTCTCCGCCAGCTTGCTGTGAATTAGTTCCAACTGATCTACCTGATCGAGAATCACCAAGAATTCGCGCGTACTGAAGAAGCCCTTCCATATTTTCTGCCGGTTTGGACCGTCAACGTATTCCTTTCCAAACTCATGATCCTTCAACTGCACTTCCTCCGCTTTTACCCCGAGAGCCCCAATATCTTCAATAACCCCGTCGAACACCTTTTTTGATTTCCCCTGAGCTTCCGACAATTGCTCGTCCACCGTTCGAATCTCCACAGAAATCCTGATTTGATTCGCCGTCGAGATCCGCTCAGCCGTTCCGGATACGGAAATAGACCGGGCTTGGCTGGCGCCCACTTCCTGTCCATTCGAGACAAACACGGCCGCAAAAAGGAAGGTGGTAACAAGTAGAATTCTCATATCAGAAGAATTGTCCACGCGAAATCCGGACAGAAGCAGAATCTCCGAATAAATACCCGTTGCTCCGATCCCGCACCCCCGCTAGCATTGCCTCTCATGAAAGTTTTCCTATTCAGTCTGTCCTTTCTATATCTCCTGACTTCCCCGTCCTTTGTAGAGGCACAGGCGAAGTTCGCGCTACCAACAGATCTCAGTAAGCTCCCCGGTAAAGGCGCTCTTCGCGACTACGAGGCCTATTTGAAACGCTGGCCGGAGTTCCGGGAAAAGTGGTCAAAAAGCGTGGAAGCAGATCGGGGTTCCGTCGTTTTTCTGGGGGACTCCATTACCCAGGGCTGGGGAAATGATTTCAAAGGGGAGTTTCCGGGGATGAAGCTCGCCAATCGCGGGATCGGAGGAGACACCACCCGTGGAATCCTGATCCGGCTCGAGGACATCCACGAAATCAATCCAGCTGCGATTGTGATGCTCATGGGAACCAACGATATTGAGGTCAACATTTCGCCGGAAGATGCAGCTTACAACTTCGAACTCATCTACAAAGAATTGAAGGCGAAGAATCCTGACACACCACTTATTCTTTGCCGTGTTTTCCCGAGTTCCGAGGAAAAGGACAGGCCGAAGGAAGAAATTACGAAGCTCAATGAACTTTGCGAATCCATTGTCCGAAATGATTCACAAGTCACGGTTCTGGATACGTGGACACTTTTTGCCAATGAGAGTGGTGATGCAGATCCCACCTGGTTCAAAGATCTCCTCCATTTGAATCCGGAAGGTTACAAGCGCTGGGCAGCGGCACTTCGGCCA
This sequence comes from uncultured Verrucomicrobiales bacterium, assembly GCA_913058215.1. Classification (GTDB taxonomy): domain Bacteria; phylum Verrucomicrobiota; class Verrucomicrobiia; order Verrucomicrobiales; family DEV007; genus Arctic95D-9. The sequence goes on along the minus strand of CAJXQE010000002.1, from coordinate 14,427 downwards.
CTCTTCGCTACGCTCGGTTTCCTGGAAACTGAGTCGGACGATTTTAAACCCGAAGAAGGTTTTGTCAGTCTGTTCAATGGCAAAGATCTCACTGGGTGGGGATACCGCCCCACTCCACCTCGCAAGAAACCCAAGAAGCCTCGTCCGAACGCACTCAAGTTTGTCGAGATCAAGGAAGCAGAAAGCTTTGATGGAAAGACAATCAGCTCCGACGGTCGCTATGAAGCGATCAATGGACGGCTGGTCGCTAAGACTCCAGCGGAGGGGCGAAGGATCCAGCAGATCTGGACGACAGCCGAGTTCCCAAGCGATTTCATCCTCAAGCTGGAGTTCCGTGCAACTCCCAACGCCGACAGTGGCGTCTTCATTCGCAAGCCACAATTGCAGTGCCGCGATTTTCCTCTGGCCGGTCCCTACAAGGACCTTGAAAATTACAAAGCTCAGGACTGGAACGAGATCATTATCACCGTTAAAGGCGGCAAGGCTCATTCCACCTGCAATGGTGAAGTTCTCGAAGATGCGATGGCAGTTCCTGAAACCGGACCTATCGGGCTCGAAGGCGACCGCGGCCAAATGGAATACCGCCGCATTCGAATGAAGAAACTGAGTGAGTGACATCGCCGAGGCTTAGGCCAGCTTTCCCCTCTTCTATTTTTCCATGATTCCCGTTCAAAATCTCGCTGAAACCCGGACACCGGATGGCTCGAAGTTCTCCCTCCACGAACATGACGGAGAATATTTCCTGAAGCTCAATGGGCTTCAGTTGATGAGCACAACCTGGACACTGTCCGAAAGGCTCCTCGCCGATTATGCGTTCCCTAAAGATTCGAAGAAGGGAAAGCGTGCCAAATTCCGGGTATTGATCGGGGGAATGGGACTCGGTTACAGCCTTCAACGTGTCCTCGAGCTCGCTGGTCCAAATGCCGACGTCGTCGTTGCCGAACTCCTTCCCGAAGTAATCCAATGGAACCGGGATTTTCTGATGGACGTGAACGGCAAATTGATGGACGACCCACGGGTCACGATTTTCGAAGGCGACGTTTATGAGTGCATCCGTAAGGCTGCAGAAAAAAGGGCCAGACCTTTCGATGCCATGCTCCTCGATACCGACAACGGGCCAAGCTCACTGGTTCAGCCCCAGAACGGACAAATGTATGGGACATCGGGTCTGACAGCGATCCACCAATCTTTAACCCCCGGGGGTCGGGTTGCTTTCTGGGCCGCAACCCGGGAGCAGGGACTCGAAAAACCATTGAGCAAAGAAGGCTTTTCGACAGAGTGGTATTCGGTGAAAACCCACGAAAAAGCAAAGCAGGCAATCCACCGAATCTATGTCGGGGAACGCTCGGAAACTCCAGTCACGAATCCAAATCCGCCTCGAAAAAAGAAAAAGAATCGAAGAAGGTGATCGTTCGCTTTAGAGAACAGTCGCGAGTATAGGTGAGAAAGTATGAAACTTCATCAGAATCAGCTTTGGAAAAGGGGCAAAGATCTTTACCGGATCGTTAGCCTTGAGCGGCTCTCTGTGGACTACAAGCACCTCGATCCGGAGGACCTTCTTGAAGGCACTCGCCACGTCGTTACGAAAAAGGAATTTTGTCGCCTCATCAAGCAGGCAAAGGATGTCACCGATGAGGTCGAGATGCCGGAACGGCATCCTGCAAAGTAGGAGCGTCCTCCCTCCCTACAATTCCGGAACAGTGCCTCCGATTTCTTTCTCCATCCAGGTCACTACTTTTCCACTGCAACGACTGGCAGCAGACTCGTCAAGGAAAGCACAACGAGTGCGGCGATGAAGAACATCTTCGAGGGTCACTGCCATCTCCGTTCGAACTGCTGCTGCGACGTCAGCCATCGTGTAGGGCAATTCCGGATCCAGAGGCTGGCGAAGCGACTCATCTGCCGCCGCTTCATCCTCAGCAGTCGATTGATCCAGGAGGCTTAGATCGTATGTGCTACAGGGTGCATTCGGAAAGTCGCCAAGTTCAGCGACCCGGTCCACTGCATCTTCCGCCATCTGCCGATAAGTGGTCCACTTACCACCTGCGATCGTGAGCATCCCCGAATCGCTCACAAAAATACTGTGGCTGCGGGAAATTTTGGAGGTCGATTTCCCTTTTGAATCCGGCGGTCTCACCAGTGGACGCAACCCCGCAAAGCTTGCTCTGATATCCTTGTGAGTCGGAGCCTTAGTCAGATACCTGCCGGCATGTTCGAGCAGATAATCGATCTCTTCTTTGAGAGGTTTTGGGTGCAGGGAAACGGGAACATCCCCCGTATCTGTCGTTCCCAAAAGAACCCTGTTGTGCCACGGGATCGCGAAAAGAACGCGACCATCATCCGTGTTTGGAATCATGATTCCTGTGTCACCATCCAGAAACTCTCGCTCCAGAACAATGTGAATCCCCTGACTTGGAGTAATCACCTCCTCAGCTTCCTCATTGTTCATCTTGCGGATGGCATCAGTAAAAGCACCCGTCGCGTTCACCACAACCTTGGCTTTCAGGGAAATCTCATTTCCGCTGACCTGTTCTACGGCATTCACCCCGATTACTTTTTCGTTCTCTTTGATCAACCCGGTCACTTTGACATGATTGATCACCGCAGCACCATTGGCGACAGCCGTCCGGGCCAATGCTATCAAGAGCCGGGTGTCATCAAATTGCCCGTCCCAATAAAGAGTGCCTCCGCGAAGTCCTTCGCTATTGAGGTTGGGCAACACTTCGAGGATCTCCTTTGCATTGAGATGAGCGGTCTTTTTAATTCCGAGACTCCCTGCCAGAAAATCGTAAAGGAAAAGACCTGCTCCGTAAAAAAGTCGCTCATACCAACGGTAAGCCGGGACCACAAATGCCAGGGCTTTTACCGAGTTGGGAGCATTTTGAAAAAGTCTACCCCGCTCCCGAAGCGACTCTTTTACGAGGCTCACTTCCCCACTGCGAAGATACCGAACACCACCATGAATCAACTTGGTGCTCTTCGACGAAGTCCCTTCACCGAAATCCGCCTGCTCCACCAAAGCGACTTTGTATCCACGCGTTGCCGCATCGACCGCAATTCCCAGGCCCGTCGCTCCCCCGCCGATGATGATCACATCCCAGGTTTCAGAATTGTCTTCGAGTCGGGAGAGAATTTCGGAACGGTTCATAAATGGGGCGCTCCCATCGTAATGCCAAATCCAATTGCGTCTATGTTGAAATTCGGATCACTCACAGCTCAGAGAAGACATAAGCCTTATCTTCCACCTCCACATTCGGAGGTCGCCGGGTCTCCTCGAAAAGATCCCAGCCTTCCTTGAGATTCTTCCAAAATTCGAAGTGTTCACTATCCTCTTGCTCCGACAAATTTTCTTCAGACATGGGAAAAGGAAAACTGTGAACCCTGACGTATTTCTGACCGTTCTGGAATGCCTTATGAACCAGCGTGTATATCTGCTCAATTGAGCAATCGGTCATCGCAAAACAGCCAATGGACATGAAGCTGCCATGGATCATCAGAAAATCGCCGGTGCGTTCGTGGGATCTATCGAATGCGTTGGGGTAACCCAGGTCCATCGACAGGTGAAAATCGCTTTTCGGATTCATTCTTCCTCGACTGACGAAATAGAAACCTTCCGGCGCCTGACCGTCACCCTGCTCAAACTTCGGGCCGGGCCGACCACTGAAGATTTTAATCCGGTATCCTTTAAACTTTTCGTATTCCCCTGTTGCTGGATTTTTCAGGAATACTTCCAACAAGCCTTTTCGATTATCATTCTTGATGACCCGGATAAAAACATGACGCCCCACTTTTGTATGATCCCAAAAATAGGGCTTTTTACTGAGCGGTTTTCCGTCCTGCTTTCCATCGGGAGATGACCACTTTTTGATAGCCTTCGACGCCCGATCTTCGTCATCGGACAGAATGTCAGACTCACCTCCAAGAAACAGCTCCGGGGTGTTCTTCTCTTTGTTTCGTGCATCACAGGACGAGGACACCACAACTAAGAGAAGAAGAGGTATCAGACGCATCATGGAATAATTATACGTCCAGATTGGGATTTCCTTCCAGAAAATCCAAAACATTGCGGCTCAGAGATTCCGCCACGCTTTGAAACAGGTCATAAAGCCTGTCGCAAAATCTTCCGGACGTCTCTCGATCCAGTCTTCAATCTGCTGAGGAGAAAAGAACCGGCCACTGTCGACCTCTTTACCATGCACCCTGATTTTACCGGCAGCCTTGCCCTCAAACACTTCAATAAACTCCTGATCGGTATTCTCTCCCGCTTCCAATCGAACGACCTGTTTCAGCTCGCCTTTGGGCTCCACCCAGATCTCTTCCCACATCTCTCGAACAGCACAGTCAGAATAGCTTTCCCCTGGATCAACATGGCCCGAAGCACTGCTGTCCCATTTGCCGGGATGAGAATCCTTCAGCATTGAACGTTTCTGCAAAAAAAGATCGCCACCCTTGTTTGTAACGAAAACATGAACAGCACGGTGAAGGAGGTTCCGCTCGTGAACTTCCCCACGCGGAAGTTGCTCGATCACCTCATCCTGTTCATTCACCACATCAAGCGACTCTGTCGACGATGGCGGAAGCCCATTGCAGGGGTGAGGCTCGAGTACATTGGAAAGTCGCACCCAGTCTTTCAAATCCAACTCCTCTGCACGAGTCCCGACATTGAATCCCAAGTCCTCACAAATCTCCGCCCACCGTTCGCTCTCCACTTTCAGATTGTTGTGCAATTGCTTTCGGCGCTGTGCAAATCCCCGCTTCACTACATTGCCGAAAATTTCCGGGGAATAGAGAGGCAATTCATCCACAGGGCGCGGATCAAACCTGACAATGGTCGAATCGACGGCCGGTCTCGGATGGAAAAGGTTTGGCCCGACAGTTTTCAGCGCCGAGATTTTCCAACGCTCCTGCAACATCAAGCCAAGAACACTGTAGGCCTTTGTCCGCGGTTCGGCACAAAAACGGTCCGCCACTTCCTTTTGAACCATCACAATCGCCTGCGAAACTGGAGAAGGAGCATCGAGAAAAAGCCGCAGAATTTCGTTCCCACAGGAATAGGGAAGGTTGCCGATAAATTTAACAGGTCCCTCTGCAAAGAGTGGACGGATATCATATTGGGTTGCGTCGCAATGAATGACTTCCACTCCCCGGTCTGCATAGCGTTCCTCGAGAAATTCGGAGAGCCTCCCGTCGGTCTCGATCAGGACAAGGCGTTTTACTTTTCCCGCGAGATGTTCTGTCAGTGCCCCGAATCCGGGTCCGACTTCAATAACGGTGTCTTCCGGCTGCGGATCAATCTGACGCGCAATCCAGCCGGAGACATTGTCGTCCACCAGAAAACTCTGCCCAAGTTTTCGACTCGGCTTGAGATTCGTTTTTCGCAACAGCGACTGAAGTTCTGAAAGGTTCACGAGGTGTAAAAAATTGTAAATTCTATCAGCCCAATGCTTCTAGCAGCAGGTCGACATGGAGCGCCGGTTTCACCTTTGGAAATACTGCGGCAATATTGCCCTTTTCATCGATCACAAAGGTCGTCCGCTCTGTTCCCATGTAGGTCTTCCCATACATCTTCTTCTCCACCCAGACGCCGTAGGCTTCGACCATCTTCTTCTCCTCGTCACTGATCAACGGGAACGGTAAATCATATTTATCGATAAACTTCTGATGCTTCTTGATCGGATCGATACTGACTCCAAAGACTTTTGCTTTGGCCGAAAGCTCGCCCCAGGTATCGCGGATCCCACAGGCCTGGGTCGTGCAGCCCGGCGTATCGTCCTTCGGATAAAAATAAAGAACGACCTTCGAGCCTTTGAGATCAAAAAGAGAAATCGTAGATTCCCCTTCATATTCGCCACCGATAAGGGGAAGAGAAAAATTCGGAGCTTTGTCGCCTGCCACAGGTTGTTTTGCCATGGCCAAGCAGTAAACGAAAAATCAGGTCTGTGCAGGGACTTTCTTAGTTGGGTTCTGAGAAATCAGTCTGCACTCTTCCCAAAACAAAAGGGCAAATTTGAGCAACTTGCATTCACTCTTCACCTTCCTCGCTGCTCTCTCCTGATAGCCCCTGTAGAAAGGGCAGTATCGGATCAAAGAGCAGATCATTTTCGGTAAAGCATTCCATGGCTCTCGTCAGACTTCCCGGCTCTCCTTTTCGCAAGGCGTTCAGTTTGCTCAATTTCTCCCACCATTCATCAACCTTTCCATCGTGAAGGGTTTGAATAAAATCATCCAAATCGCTGAAATCGAATCCTTTCTCTCTGCTGCAAGCTTCGAGGACCGACAGCGCCAGCAATCTTGAATCGAGTGACTTCGCGGGCTGGTAGTCCCGACTCCCCTTCTTCTTAACAATATCCTCTGCAATAGTTTGCAGAATCCCCCCCATCGACTGCTGCCCCTCGAAAACCAAGCCCTCAGAGGAAAGAGCCAACACTAACCACTCCCTCGCACCAAGCTCCGGAGCGGTATAAAGCAACTCGAGAAGTTCTTTCGAGATGCTGGGGTTCCTTCCGCCACCAAATGGATCGGGAGCCGCAAAAGGATCTACAGGTGCGCGATATGGACGAATACTGCCGGACCCTGAATTCGAAAAACTACTGACTGCCAGCGAGATCACCCTGCTTCTGAAATCCGGAGCGCTGTCAAAGGTCAACCTCCTGAGAATCCCCTTAATCAGTAATCTCCCTTCTCCCTTCATTCTCTCGATCTGAGAGAAAACTTCGCCACATAAATCAGAGTCCTCCTTAAGAGCGCTCACAGTTTCAACCGTCACCCGGTTGGCAATAAGCTCGGATTCAACCCACCTCTTCTGAAAAACCGGCTTGTTCGGATAATTTTTCTTCATTGCTGAGAACACGCCTATACTATCCCCGGCCCGCCCCGAAAGAAGCGACGCCATCGCATAGCGACTCTTTTCCTGATCGGAATTCCGCAGCAAGATTCTCGTTCGGTAACTTCCCCGCCTTCCCAGCCCTTCGAATCCAAAAAGGAGACAGGATTTCTCATACTGAAGCATTTCCAATGTCGCAAGCCGGACGCTCCGGTCTGCCGGACCTCTCGACCACTCGTCCGGGTCGCCGGGATGACTCAAACCTCGATATCCCCGAAACCGGTTCTGGTTGATCTTGATGTCCCTTTCCAAACCCAACAACCACATGGAATCGACCAGACGGTTTCTATCAAAATCGTTCAGAGGCGAAAATTGTATCGCGGTGGTGGACCGCTTGGCGAGTTCAGCCAGACCGGACACCTTGCTGCTCCGAAACCGAACGCAAAGATTGATCTGCGCATGGAGAAGATTTTGCTTCTCAACTTCGCCGGCCACGAGCCCTTCTGCGTCTGTCAGGATTCCCATCGCTTGTTCCAGTTCCCCCTTCGCTCCCAGATATGAAGAAGCGAGAATGAAAGCGCTTGAATCCCCTGCCGAAATCAACTCTCGCAGTGCGCTCTCTACGCCTTCCTCTTTTTTCATACGTATCGCCAATACCAGTTGGAACGCAGTGTGATCAATACCGCTGAAATCCAAATCCTCAGGAAAACCCCCTAAGGAGAGCCAGGTCAAAAGAGAGAGCGATAGCCCGGCATTCATTAGAGGCTCTGCACTTCCCGGCCAAAGATGATCAAAATTCGGTTCCAGCCTCATGAACTGGTGCCGACGAATCGCAGCAAAATTATCCAACTCATCCTCGACCAGCTTTATAATTCCTTCCGCAGACAAGACATCAGCCAGGGCGAGAAATGTTCGAGACGAGAATATCTGCCCCTCACCCTTTGCCTGAACAAACAATTCCAACGCTCTCTCTTCTATCTCCGGAAAGTCGGGAATCAGTTCGATAAATGCTCGAACCGCATTCTCATTCACTTCATCAATCGACTCAACCAGGCGCAAAACTTCCTGATCCGGAATCGGTGCATTCATTTTCTGAGTCTTCATCTGCGATAATGAAATGAGACTGAACTCCGGAGCGGTCTTCCGGAAAAACTCAAAGGTCTCGGACATCCATTCTTCAGACTTGGGCTCGCTTGAAATCAAAGCATTCCCCCGAAGCATCGGCAAATCGTATTCATCACCCCTGTCACCTTCGGAAAACAATCCCCTATCCCCTTTGTCCAATTTCGGATTATTCGACGGAAAAGAATCTCGCTTACTCTTCGCTTCGAAAGAAATCCCCAGATGCACATGAACCTTCGCAGCGAGCTCGTCGCCTTCGCTCTTCCCGAACACATCCTCCAAACCGTTCCTGAAATGCATCACCGGTCGGCGCACAACGTGATTAAAGGCCTGCGGAATTCTGTTCTGCGAATCCCGAAGCATTTCAACATTCCACATCTCCCTTCCACTTTCCTCTGCCATATCCCGGGCAAGCGCGAGAAATATTGCAGAGCCTAAAGCACCCTGTCCACACTCTTCCAATAGAATACCGTGTAGGTATCGATACCGGTACGAGAGCAGTTCGCCTCGTGATTTCAGCAATTCAATCGCGCCCCCAAATTCTCCCAGTCGAACCAACTGATCAAGGACAGCTTCCAGATCTTCATCATCCACCGAATTCTCATTCTTGCCACCCCGGAGACACTCCTCGACATAAGGGTGGTAAGCTTCAGGGAAAAACCCGCTTCCCCCCTGACCGTGAGCAACACCGCTCAACTGAAAACAAACCGCCCCAAGAAGTATCATCGAGCAATTCTTCCAAATACCAGCCAACATTGACTCATCCTAGCAAGACAATCCCGATTGGGGCAAGCTTCCACCCGTTTCTCATCTCAAAACTTTCACGATATCCGCCAGACCTTTCGACTTGCCCTCTCGGCTTCATCAGCCCACTTTCTTGCTGTGAAAATGCATAGACTTCTTCTTCCCTTCGCCCTCTCCGCAGCACTACTGCTGACCGCACCACTCTCCGCAGAGGACTGGCCTCAGTTCCGTGGACCGGACGGAATGGGACATTCCAGCGACAGCAAGGTTCCCACCGAATGGAGCCGCAGCAAAAATGTAAAATGGTCTTCCCGAATCGACGGACAGGCCTGGTCCTCACCTATCGTGATTGGGGCTGCCGTCTATGTGACGACAGCGGTGGAACGAGGCGGCGACACTTCACTTCGCGTGATCGGATTGAAAGCTTCGGACGGCAAAGAAGTTTGGGACACCGAGGTCTTCAAGATGGAGACGGTGAAGCAACACAAGAAAAACAGCCAGGCTTCTCCGACTCCAGTCTATGAGGACGGAAAAATTTACGCTCATTTTGGCCACTACGGCACGGCAGCGGTCGACGCCAAGACCGGCGAAGTTCTCTGGAAACAGGAATCTCTAAAATACGAACCTGTCCACGGCACTGGAAGCTCTCCCATTCTAGTGGGAGACCATCTCATCTTCAGTGCCGATGGCGCTAAAGACCCGCTTCTCATTGCTCTCGACAAATCCACCGGAAGCATTGCCTGGAAGACACCTCGCGAAATCGAGGTCTCCCGCAAGTTTTCCTTTGCCACACCTCTCGCCATTGAAGTCGATGGCAAAACTCAGATCATCAGCCCGGCAAGCGGCGCAGTGGTCGCCTATGACCCGGAGTCGGGGAAAGAGATCTGGCGAGTGGGCTACGGCGAAGGCTACTCCGTTGTCCCCCGTCCGGTTTATGCAGACGGACTTCTCTATGTTTGTTCCGGTTTCAACAAGGCCATCATTTATGCCATCAAGCCCGGCGGTAAAGGAGATCTCACTGACAGCAACATCGTCTGGAAATATGAGAAATCCGTCCCAAAGGAAAGCTCCCCTATTGTTGTCGACGGAATCGTTTACATGAACGCCGACAGCAGTGTCGCCACAGCACTCGATGGTAAAACTGGAGAGGAAATCTGGCAAAGCCGGATCGCCAAAGGCAGCTACTCCGCGTCCCCCGTCTATGCCGGAGGCCACATCTATTTTCAAAATGAAGACGGAATCACCACCGTCATCAAACCCGGTCGTGAATTTGAAAAAGTCGCCGAGAACGACATCGGCGAACACGGTCTCAGTTCATTTGCTGTCGCTGACGGATCTTTCTTTATCCGAACCGATAAGGAACTGGTCAGAGTTGGGGAATAGTGCAGCTGGAGAAGAAGGCTACTCCTCCACAAAGAAGTGTTGATCCTTTAAGCGATTTTCGCGGAACCGATGCGTCCGTGAGAAGCCTTGAGGATAAAGGACGATAAGATTGTCAGGAGCGAATCAAATTGTATCGAGCTCCAACTCCAGCAATGCATCCTCGTAGTAATCGTCTCCAAACTTTCTCCGAGCTTCAGCCGACATAGCTTCATTGTAAGCTCTAGCGAAAGCCGAAGAGACCCGGCGATCGAGTTTGTAACTAATCCCATACTTTTCTTTCAGCAGATTACGCATGTCGAGTGTGCCAGTCCGAATGATTCCATACGGATCAAGTCTTACAAGATTTCCGTTCCCTATGTCTTGCTGCGCCTTTGCCGCCCCGGCCCGATAGTCTTTCCCGCCCGTTCTCTGTGTCGCGCAACCGAAAAGGAGTGTTCCGCATAGGGTTAGGAATATCAGGGCTCCTGCTTTCATAAATTCCTGAGGCCTTTGTCTCGGATCGATTGCACTGCCATTTCAATCCCCTTCCAATTCAATTCCGAACTAGAGTATCACCTGCCAGTAGCCAACGTCGATCCATTTACCGAATTTGAATCCGACATCTTTGTAGTGAGCGACCTTCTCCATTCCAAATTTTTCGTGTAGAGCCACACTGGCCGGATTCGGTAGAGCGATTCCACCGATAGCCGTGTGGACTGACTTCCCTTTCAGAATTTCAAAAAGCGCATCGTAGAGATAACTTCCCAGACCTCCTCCGGTCGCGCGATGATCAAGGTAGACGGAAACTTCCGCGGAAAACCGATAGGCGCTCCGCTTATTCCATTGCGAAGCGTAGGCACTCCCCACGACTCTTCCGTCCTGAACAACTGATAACCAGGGAAATCCGCTATCCGTCACTGCAGTAATTCGTCGCCCCATTTCTTCCCCCGTCACTTCATCCTCTTCGAAAGTGACTACGGTGTCCTTGATGTAATGATTGTAAATCGCGGCGATCTCCTCAAAATCCTGAGGTCCTGCATCTCGAATTTCCCACTCGCTCATAGTGCCTCACCTTTCATCAAGCTGCAGGACGATTCAAGAGGCTTAGGTGATCGATTCAAGAATCTTGAACCAAAAAACCTCAGGCCAGAATATCTTTCACCACATGACCATGAACATTGGTGAGACGGAAATTGAACCCTTTGTATTTGTGAGTGAGCCGCTTGTGATTTATTCCTAACAAATGCAAAACCGTGGCGTGAAAATCGTGAACGTGAAACGGATCTTTTGCAGCTCCAAATCCAAATTCATCTGTTTCACCAAAGCTGGCCCCGGCCTTTACTCCGCCACCCGCCATCCACATCGCGCCGCTCTTCGTGTGATGATCGCGCCCGCTTCCTCCCTGTGACATCGGCGTTCGACCGAATTCTCCGCCCCAGATCACAAGTGTATCCTCCAGCATCCCTCTCAGTTTCAAATCCTTAATCAATGCAGCCGCGCCCTGATCAATATCTTTCCCCCGTTGGGTCACTCCTTTGACAACTCCACCGTGGTGATCCCACCCGGTATGGTATAGCTGAACAAATCCAACACCTCTCTCAGCCATCCTGCGCGCCATCAGACAATTCGATGCAAAGCTGCCGTCCGGTTTGTCTCCTACCCCGTAGAGTTCTCGCGTCGCCGCGGATTCAGAATCAAAATTAGCGAGATCAGGAACACTGGTTTGCATTTGAAATGCCAACTCATACTGATTGATCCTCGTCAGAATTTCAGGATCATCGACCGTGTCGTTGTGAATCCGATTGAGTTGAGCGATGGACTGAATGGTCTCCTCTTGTGTCGAGCTACTCACTCCATCGGGAGACTTGAGATAATTGAGAGGCTGCTCGCTGCCATAAAATTCGACGCCCTGATGTTTCCCGGGAAGAAATCCATTGTGCCAGGCTGTAGTTGGAATCGGCTGGCCAAGTGGACCCGAACGCATCACGACAAAGCCGGGAAGATTGTCTGACGAAGAACCTAGTCCGTAGGAAAGCCACGATCCCATACTCGGGCGACCGGCGATGCTGAATCCGGTATTCATGAAGGTATGCGCCGGATCGTGATTAACCTGATCCGTCTCCAGAGTCCGCACAACACACAAATCGTCGGCGACCGCCTGCAGGTGCGGAAGCAAATTGGAAATCGATTGCCCTGATTTTCCGCATTTCTTGAATCCAACATCAGTCCCGAAACACTTGAGCGCTTCGTACTGAAGAAAGGCAAGCTTCACTCCGTCAGTCAGGGATTCTGGAATCCCTTTGCCATTCAGTTCGCGTAGCTTTGGCTTATCGTCAAAGGTCTCGAACTGACTGGGACCGCCGGCCATGTAGAGATAGATGACCCGTTTTGCTTTGGGTGCAAAGTTAGGGAAACCTCCGGACGCTCCGTAAGCAACTTCATTCCCCAATAATGAACTAAGCGCCGCAGCGCCTAGCCCGGTCGCTGTTCTGGAAAAGAAATGACGTCTCGTGACATCGATAGGGTGAGACTGATTCATGATCGATTGAGAAACTCGTGAAGGTTCAGGATCGCACGAGTCACCGCCGTCCATGCTGCCAGTTCCGGAAGATTATCTTTCGACGGCGATTCAGCCTGTCCGATGGCGAGAAGCTGCGCGGCAGCCTCCGGATCCTTGCGATAGATGGCCCGCTGTGTTGTGAGCAAACTCTCCAGGATATTCACCTCGGCCGAACTTGCTTGTCGCTGTAGAGCCAACTCAAACCCACGACTGATTTTAGCATCGTCGCCGCCGCCTTTCTCTTCCTTAAAGATACGATGGGCCAGAACTCGCGCGGCTTCCACGAAGATGGGATCATTCAAAAGCGCCAAAGCCTGCCCCGGAGTGTTGGTGATGTTTCTCTTCGCGGTGCATTCCTGCCGGGTCGGCGCATCGAATGCCAACATCGTTGGATGAATATTCTGCCGCTTCCAGAAGGAGTAAAGACTGCGATGATACTGACCACGCATCGCGGTGGTACCCCACGCCATGTGGCGACTTCCAAACATCACCTTATCGGATCGAGTCCAGTAGGCATCGGGTTGATAGGGAAAGAAGCTTTGCTCCGGAACAGTCTCGCTCTGATGCAGAAGACCCGCGGCTTCCAGAGCAGAATCACGAATTTCTTCCGCTGTTAAACGGAATCTCCCCTGCCTCGCATGCCAACGATTCCCCGGATCCGATTCTGTAAGTTCCGGGGTCGATCTCGAACTCAACCGGTAAGCCCTCGTCGAAGTTAAAAGCCGTACAATATGATTGCGATCCCATCCGCTCTCCCGAAATTCTGCTGCCAGCCAATCGAGAAGGGACAGATGCGAAGGCCAGTCCCCCTGCGTTCCCGAATCCTCCAGTGTTTCACTGATTCCCCGGCCGTAGAACTGGTGCCAAAGCCTGTTAACGAAGACGCGAGCAGTTAGTGGGTTCTCATCGGAAAAAAGCCAGTTCGCGAGATCGAGTCGATTTCCTTTTTTACCCCCTAGAAACTCAGGAACTGCCGCCGTCACGACTTCACCCGACTTGTCATTGTAGTCCCCGCGATTCAATACGCGAGTCACCTTGCCACTCTCCGTTCGTCGCGAAACCAAAACGGGCATCGCCTGAGACCGCATCACAAAGAGTTCGCTTTCCAGTGCTCGAAGGGCTGCCATCTCTACCGGATTGCTTTGCTCACGAAAAACCTCGACGGCGAGTTCACTCTCCACCTTGTCCCGTGTCGCACCCGGTTTCTGCACCGCCTTTGCAACCATCTTCAGCCTGGACTGAAACACCTGACGATTCACTGGCGTCTCCCACCATTTCCGAATCGCAGTCTCCCCCAGTTCCAGTGCGGTCACTTTGTCAGCCCGCAATTCCAACCCGCTATCGCCCCATTTGATCCGGCCCCCACTTTGTAGCCATGCCATTCCGACGGCTTCGAAAGCCTGACCTGAAACCGACTTGATCTGCTGATCGAAAGGAACTCTCAATCGAATCCAGCCAGATTCCTTTGGCAAATCGCCCAACCGTTTCACCCGATCCGGAGCGCTCCATTGGTGTTCTTCTTTCAATTCACCTGAAGTTTCATCGCCCCAAAAATAGGTTTCGTAATTCGCGGTCCTCCAACCAAGCCGGCCATAGTCTCCCTGCGAAATTTGGAGACCGATCATGTCAGGACGGTCTTTCGGATCAATCCAGACATCGACAAACCAACTGTCCTTCGCGGGGTCCGTCTTCTGTGCGTTTCCATGAACGTAACCGCTCATCAGTTCCGCGGCATGATGACGAAGGAACTGCTTCGGCTTCGCGACCGTTTCACGAACTTGTTTCCCTTTGTCTTCAGACTGCACAAAGCTCCCCT
>CAJXQE010000001.1 GCA_913058215.1 uncultured Verrucomicrobiales bacterium | reverse complement strand
GCGTCAGATGTGTATAAGAGACAGACAATACCCTGGTCTTTTTCACAAGCGACAACGGCTGCTCGCCGCAGGGAAATTTTGAAGTTCTTGCTGAACATGATCATGACCCCAGCGCAGGGTTTCGCGGCCACAAGGCCGATATCTATGAAGGCGGGCACCGAGTTCCGTTCATTGCGCGATGGCCGAAAGGAATTGAGAGCGGGCAGAAAACGAATGCCCTCGCGTGCCTGACAGATCTCTATTCGACCATGCGAGACATTACCGGGCAGCCAGCCGAAGACAGCGGTGGCGAAGATTCTTTCAGCCTCATTCCTGTGTTCAATGGCAAAGCCGGAACGGGCCGGGAATCTCTGATCAGTCATTCGATCGGTGGTTCGTTCTCCATCCGGGAAGGCGACTGGAAGCTATGCCTCTCTGCGGGAAGCGGAGGATGGAGTGATCCCCGGGAGCCGGCTGCGAAGAAAGAAGGTCTGCCTGCGATGCAGTTGTTTAATCTAAAGTCGGACAAGAGCGAGCGGAAAAACTTTATCGATGAGAAGCCAGAGAAAGTGGCATCGTTATTGAGCAAGCTGAGTAAGGAAGTCTCTGCCGGGCGCTGCACACCGGGGAATCCGGTTCCTAATGATAGAGAGGTGACCTTTCTTCCAAAGGGAGTGTCGCTTCCCGCTACGAAATAGTTTTGTTAGATTCCAAAGTCGTGGAGACGACGAGGGACACTCACATACGCCCGTTGGAGGAGTTTGATATTTAGTGTAGAAAAATGAAGGCAAGTCCTGTTTCTCTGCCGAACCCTTCATGTGTTCTCGTATCGCTATTGCAACCGCCTTTGGTTTCGCTGCCTCCCTGGTTCCACTGCAGGCTGACGATTTCTTCGCGGAAAAGATAGAGCCGCTGCTGCGTGAACGTTGTTCCAAGTGCCATTCGCACGAGGAAAAAATAAAGGCAGGTCTGGCTCTCGATTCGAGGTCAGGTTGGGAACAAGGCGGGGATTCCGGTCCGGCAGTCGTCCCCGGAAAACCTGATCAGAGTCTTCTGATCGAAATGGTGCGATGGGCGGATGAGGATCATCAGATGCCGCCGAAGGAAAAATTGCCCGCGGAGGAAATTGCGCTGCTTGAGGAGTGGGTGAAGCGGGGCGCTCCGGACCCGAGACAGTTGGACGGCCCCGAAAGCGATCCGCTGGATTGGTGGTCTTTGAGGCCTTTGAAGAAGCCGGATGTGCCGGAAGCAGTCGGCTCGAATCCGATCGATGCTTTCATTCAGGCAAAACTGACGGAGAAAGGTCTGCAGCCTGCACGGGAAGGGGATCGTCGAACCCTGATTCGAAGGCTTTACCTCGATCTCCATGGCTATCTGCCGACGCCGGAAGAAGTCGACGTATTTGTGAATGATCCGAGTTCGGAGGCCTACGGCGTTTTGGTCGACGAGTTGCTGACTTCTCCCCGCTATGGCGAACGATGGGCGCGGCACTGGCTGGACGTGATTCACTTCGCAGACTCCCATGGCTGTGAACACGATGTGAAACGGCCGAATGCCTGGCGGTTCCGGGATTATGTGATTGATCGACTGAATGCGGATGTGCTCTGGGGACGATTCATTCGCGAGCAACTTGCGGCTGATGTTTTTTATCCTGAGGAGCCACAGCTAACGGCGGGTCTCGGGTTTATTGCGGCCGGTCCTTTGGAATTGAGTCGGGCCGGAACGGCGCCGGTGACCTTCGATTACCTCGATCGGGATGACATGGTGACGCAGACAATGGCGGCATTCGTGAGCACGACGGCGAATTGCGCTCGCTGTCATACCCACAAATTCGATCCGATCACCCAGGAGGATTACTACGCGCTCCAGGCTGTTTTTGCGGGCGTGGGGAAGGGGGACATCGAATTTGATATCACGACAGAGACGATGAGCTTGCGTCGGGAAATGGAAGGCTTACTGGGTGCCGCTGCCGCCCGGAATGCGTCGGTTCTACTACAGGAGAAATACGCAAGTGTTGTTGGTGAATGGGTCGCCAAGAGACAAAAGCAAACGCTCGAATGGACACCGCTTGATCCCGAAGTGTTCGTTGCATCCAGCGGAGCGACGCTCACAAAAGAAGAGGATGGATCGATAATCGCCTCGGGCAAGCTTGCCGACCAGGAACACTACGTCGTAACGTCTGAGGTGGGTGGCCTGCAGCGATTGTCGGCGGTGCGCCTGGAAACCCTCAAGGATGAGCGACTTCCCAAAGGTGGTCCGGGAAGGGCTGCGAACGGGAATCTTCATTTGTCCGAAGTGGAACTTCAGTGGTTTTCCTCCGGCGCGAAGAAACCTGTCGTGTTGAAAGTATCGCGAGCATCGGCGGATTTCGATCAGGATAACTGGACTTCAGCGCAGGCGATTGACGGAGATCTGAAAACGGGCTGGGCGATTTTCCCCAGGGTTAATGAATCGCATCATATTGTGTTTGAATTGGCCGAGCCGATTGATCTTTCGGGAGGCGGCAAGCTGGTAGTTACTTTGAAGCAATTGTATCCGCCCAAGCATTTCATCGCGAAATTTCGGCTTTCTGCAACGGATGCAGAGAACGGCGCTGCACGGGTGTTACCAGTGGATGCAATCACAGGATTGAAGACACCTGCCGACCAGCGATCCGAGGTGGAATCGTCCGCGATTGCCGCCGTCGCACTGGATAGGTATGCGAAGGAACGGCTTGGCAATTTACCGAAGAAGACCACTGTCTATGGCGTCTCGTCGTCCTGGTCCCATGCGAAAAAACTGGCGACGCCGCAGGATCCTAAAGTGGTCCATCTCTTGAAGCGAGGCTCGATTGATAAGCCAACTCACGAAGTGGGGCCCGGAGCGCTTTCGGTATTCCCGGGATTACCCGGCCGGTTTGAGCTTTCTGATCCGAAACAGGAATCGGCACGACGGGCTGCTCTGGCAGATTGGATAGCTCACCCGAATAATCCGCTCACCTGGCGAAGTATTGTGAATCGCGTTTGGTACTTTCATTTTGGAAGTGGCCTCTGCGATACGCCGAATGATTTCGGTCGAATGGGCGGCGAACCGTCTCATCCGGAATTGATGGATTGGCTCGCCGTTTGGTTTCGCGATGAAGCAAATGGATCCTTGAAAGAACTGCACAAATTGATTCTAACGAGCAAGACCTGGCAGCAGTCGAGCCAGGTGGCGTCGAATCCCATTGATGCGGATAACCGGTTTCTATGGCGCATGAACCGGCGACGCCTGGACGCCGAGGCATTTCGTGACACCGCGCTTCGCATGTCCGGTCGGATGGATCTCACGATGGGCGGCCCGGGGATCGAGCACTTTACGAAATCCAAAGGGCAGCAGTCGACACCCGCGCTGAACTATTCTGCCTTCGATTGGAATACCGAGTCAGCCGGGCGACGCAGCATCTACCGTGTCGTTTGGCGGGGCATTCCTGATCCCTTCATGGATACCCTGGATTTCCCTGACATGGGCTTACTGCCGCCGAAGCGCAGCTTCTCGGTATCGGCGCTGCAATCGCTATCGCTCTTCAACAATGACTTTGTGCTTCATGCTTCCGAGTGGCTTGCAGAGAGTATTGAGAAAGAAGTCCCTGAAGAGCGATCGGTTCAGCGAGCTGTTCAGCTCTGTTGGCAGCGTGGAGCTACCGACGCAGAAATGGCTGCCTTTGACGAGTATGCGAAGGCACATGGGCTGACTGCTCTTTGTCGCTTGCTGCTCAACAGTAACGAATTTTTGTTTGTTGATTAGAACTTTCAAATCCAATAACTTCGCGCAAACCCGTCACTCGCCGAACAGGTTTCCGCACGGAACTTGAACCGTCGTGAACGTATTTTCTCAGTATCTGTTTTTGGTTTCCACTCTGGCAATTGGTCTTTTGAGTTTCCCTGTGATTTCGGAAGCACAAAACGCAGACCTAAGCCCCAATGTCGCCTCCAATTCGACGGCTGATAATCGCGCTACTTTCTCTCCCGCCCCGATAACCGCTGACAGTTTCGCCGAACTCAAAGAACGTTCACCTTTTTTGCGCACCGTTAGAATCAACAAATCTCTCATTCTGACCGGGATGGCCCGGATAGAAAAAGAAACAGTCGCCACGATGTTCGATCTGGAAACCCGTCGATCCTATACCCTGTTTCAGGGCGAGGTCAGTGAGGAAGGCTGGCAATTGGTTGAGATCAAGGGCAACCCGTCTGATGTGGAAACGCTGACTGCAAAGATCAAAGTGGATGGGGCAGAAGTGGTTTCGATTCGATACGAAAAGGCGCCGATCGTAAAAGGGGGAACCAGGGGCGTTGTCGTTTCCTCCAGGATCGGAAATGGAACCGCAGGAGGTGGTAAAGGGCCACACGGAGGACCGGATCCAAGGGTTCTGACGCCCGATCAATTGAAGGATGCCCGCAACGCGGTTGGCAATATCAAAGCGGGTTTTGGTGCAGACGGATACGGGGATAATGAAACCATCCCGCCGGAGGTAGTTTCCAAGGCTTCAAAGCTGTCGGGCAAGCAACGGGAAAAGGTAAACGTGAAAATGTATGAATACCGGAACCGTGGATTAGGAATGAAGGAGCGCCAAAAAATTTACAATGGCCTGCTCGATAAGGAACTGAAGAACCGGTGAGATGAGTTCTCTGATTTCAACCGGAAGTCGTCGAGATTTTCTCTGGAAATCCGGAGGAGGACTCGGGGGAATCGCGATGAGCCATTTACTGGCAGGCGAAGCTTCCGGTGCAGCGATCAATGGCGGGCTTCATCATGCTCCGAAAGCAAAGCGCGTCATTCAATTGTTCATGACGGGTGGGGCCAGCCCCATGGACACTTTCGACTACAAGCCGGAGCTGGAAAAAGTGCACGGGCAGAAACTGGGGCCAAAAGAAAAGCCCGAAGGTTTTACTGCCATGCCGGGGGCCATGTTGAAGAGCCCGTTCGAATTCAAACAACACGGAGAAAGCGGGCGCTGGGTCAGTAGCGTGTTTCCCCATCAGGCGAAATGGGTCGACGAGATGGCCTTTCTCATGGCGATGACTTCGAAGACGAACGTCCACGGGCCGGGGACCTACATGATGAATTCCGGATTCATTCTTCCCGGCTTTCCCTGCATGGGCGCCTGGATTTCCTATGGGCTGGGGAATCTCTCCGACAATTTGCCGACCTTTGTGGTCTTGCCGGATGGCAAAGGGCTTCCCTACAATCAGCGTGGTCCGTTCTCGTCCGGATTTCTCCCCGCGATTCATCAGGGAACGGTCATTGATGCGGGTTCGCCCAATCCGGTGCCGGACCTGTTTGCCGGCGACCGGTTTGGCTTCGCCACGAAAGAAGCGGATCGCCAGGGACTCGATCTCTTGAAGCAGATCAATCAGTCCCACGCGGCCGAAAGACCGGATGACACCCGGCTGGATGCACGGATTCGTTCCTACGAGCTGGCCGCGAAAATGCAGTTGTCCGCGCCGGAAGCTTTTGATCTCAATAAGGAAAGCAAGATTACCCGGGATGCCTACGGTCTGGATCAAAAAGTCACGGATGATTTTGGACGCCGTTGTCTGCTTGCTAGACGGCTTATTGAACGCGGCACTCGTTTCGTTCAAGTTTGGAGTGGCCCGCAGGGAGCCAAGGAAAATTGGGATAACCACGGCAGCATTTCGAAAGAGCTCCCGCCCATTGCTGCGAGTGTGGACCAGCCAATTGGAGCGCTCATTGGCGATCTGAAATCACGAGGCTTGCTCGAAGACACACTTCTAATCTGGACCACTGAATTCGGCCGCACTCCGTTTGCTCAAGGAGGCGATGGGAGAGATCACAACGGCGGAACCTTCGTCACGTGGATGGCCGGAGCTGGCGTAAAAGCGGGCGTCGCCTATGGTCAGAGCGATGAATGGGGTTACAAAACTGCCGAAGGGGAAACCTACTGCTACGATTTCCACGCCACTGTTCTGCACCTTTTAGGAATCGACCACACTCGACTGACTTTTCGCCAGAACGGAATCGATCGCCGGCTGACAGATGTGCACGGACATGTGGTTCACGACATTTTGTCTTGAGGTAATGACTTTGATTCAGTGTTCTACAGGCAAAAGCTTCTATATCCGAAAGTCTTATGATGAAAAACGCAGTACTATGGTTCGTCTTGATAGCAGCAGCTCTGTCACCACTCCAGGCTGATGCTGATAGCAAGCATCCAAATATCATCCTGCTGATGGGGGATGACCATGGATGGGAGGAGACCGGTTACAACGGTCACCCGGATCTGAAGACTCCCGTGCTCGATGAGATGGCAGCGAATGGACTGCGTCTCGATCGTTTCTATGCGGCGCACCCTTCCTGTTCGCCCACTCGTGGTAGCGTTCTCACGGGGCGTCACCCGAATCGCTACGGAACCTTCGCACCCGGTTACTCCTTGCGTCCCGAGGAAGTCAGCGTCGCTCATCTACTGGGAAAGGCCGGCTACCGGCGCGGACATTTCGGGAAATGGCATGTCGGCACGGTCAAAGCCGGATCACCGACCAACCCCGGCGCCATGGGATTCGATGAATGGGTGTCGCATGACAACTTCTTTGAGCTCGACCCACCGCTTTCGACCAATGGTGGTCCACCCGTGATCCATAAGGGTGAGAGCTCGGCTGTCGTTATCGAAGAGACTATCGACTTCATCGAAAAGGCGGGAACCCGGGAGCAGCCGTTCTTCGCCGTGGTTTGGTTTGGCTCACCTCACGAACCCTACAGTGGTTTGCCCGAAGACCTCGCACTCTACGACGGTCTCCCAAAAAAGTATGCCGACCGCGCTCCCGTCAGCCTGACTTCCAACGAAACAGGGCTTCGAGTCAAGCGTCCGCTCGGAGAAGTCCTGCGCGAGCGTTATGCTGAAATCACGGCAATGGATAGATCCATAGGAACCTTGCGGAAATTTCTCAAAACCAATGGACTGCATGACAACACTCTCGTTTGGTATTGCGGTGACAACGGCACACCACCCAGCGGTGCACTGGCCTCGCCTTTGCGAGGCTTGAAGGGACAGGTCTACGAAGGCGGAACCCGTGTTCCCGCCGTGATCGAATGGCCCGCTCGCATTTTCGAGCCGCGTGTGAGTGAAACCAATGCTGTCACCAGCGACATGCTCCCGACGCTTTGCGCCCTGGCCAAAACACCCGTTCCTGATAGTCGCCCGCTTGACGGGATCAACCTCGTCCCGCTGATC
Source organism: uncultured Verrucomicrobiales bacterium (assembly GCA_913058215.1). Lineage (GTDB taxonomy): Bacteria > Verrucomicrobiota > Verrucomicrobiia > Verrucomicrobiales > DEV007 > Arctic95D-9. The sequence goes on along the minus strand of CAJXQE010000001.1, from coordinate 62,135 downwards.
GATGGAAATCTCGACCAGCGTCCCGAACCCATCTTCTTCTGGAACTTTCTATCGAAGAAGAAACCCGGTGTGAAGTCGATTCCCTGGATAGAGGAAAAATGGCAGGAGGGCACGACTCCCCTGGTGAAATTGAGCAAAGGAATAGCGACACGAAACTTCCGGAATGTTCATCATCCGGAAATCCTGGAGACCGACTACCACGGTCCCCGGGTGATGTTGGGCAATCGCTACAAACTCGTTCTTCACGACGGAAAAGGGGAGGATGCTACGAAAGTGGAGCTTTTCGATCTTCAAGCCGATCCCGCCGAAGAGACCGACCTTGCTGAGAAGGAACCTGCCATCGTCAAATCGATGCAGACAGATCTCCGCGCCTGGCAACTGTCCGTGCTCAAGAGTCTCACGGGAGCGGACTACGAGAAGTGATCAGGGAAGCTAAATCCTGTTAAAGAAATCAGGTGGGCAGGGCATGACGAACTAGCGATCTTCCAACAGATCCATTCACTGGAGAGGGAAAGGCCTACTCGGAAATACAGAACAGATGTTTCTCTCCCCGAATGAACAGCTCCTTATCAACCGGGGCAGGCGTGGCGTCGATAGTTTCTCCAAGGGAGTTGGTGGACACCACTTCAAGTGTCGCTGCGTCTTTGATCACCGTCGTGTTTCCGCTTCGCCCTGTGATGTAAACGTGACCTCCGGCCGCGACGGGTGAGGCGTAGGTGTTTGAGATTTCCGAAATTCGCTCGGGACCGAATAGCAGCTTCCCGGTAGTGGCGTCAAGGCAGCTCAGGATCCCGGTCTTTGCTTTGTGGAAGTAAATTCGATTATTGGAGAGGAGAGGCGAAGCGATATCCGGTGTATCACGATCCACGGACCAGACAATCTTGTCGGTCCCCGCGATGTCGCCTTTTCCATCCAGTCGAAACGCGCCGAGGAAAGACCCTCGAAAGCCGCTTCCGATGTAGACTATATCATTTGCAAAAACGGGGGAGGCAACGGGGCGTTGCGTTTGCCCTCCGCAGCTCCAGATCTCTTCGCCGGTTTCGAGACTGTAAGACCGGGCCCGGTTTTCACCGTTCATAATGACCTGTTTTTTCCCGCCTGATTCGACGATCAAAGGAGTCGCCCAGCAGGACGGCTCGTCGCGATCGGTTTTCCAAATTGTCTCACCTGTGCTCTTGTTGAGTGCATGAAGCGAAGACTGCCCTTCGTGATCCCACGGCACGAGGATCTTGTCGTCGACTAGAGTCGGTGAGCTGCCTTCTCCGAAGGAATTTCTCGTCTCCATCTTTCCAAAGTCCCGACTCCATTTTAGTTCTCCATCCAGCGTGAAGCAATGGAGGCCTCGGGATCCAAAGTGAACATAAACGTGCTCTCCGTCCGTGCAGGGCGAGGCCGAGGCAAACCCGTTCGTGCTATGCGTTCCTTCATGAGGAGTCGCCGTCACGGCAGCTTTCTCCCATCGCAAAGCGCCCGTCTTTCGTTCAAAACAGAATAGCTTGAATTCACGATTGCCACTTCCCACTGCAGAAACCACGAAGACCTGATCCCCCCAGATCACAGGGGAGCCGGAACTGCGTCCGGGAACTTCCACCTTCCACTTTACATTCTTCGTCGCACTCCATTCGGTGGGTGGTTGGGCCGTGAGAGAAACTCCATTGCCATTGTCACCTCGCCAATGGCCCCAGTTGTCCGCCCGGGCGGAAGTGCAGGATATTGCGAGAGCGATCGAGGTGATGAGAATGGGGAGGCTCTTAGGAGGAATGGAAAATGTCATGCGGTAGTTTATTTTTGCTTCGATACTCTGGCAAGCGAACTCGCAGATGAGTGGATTGCTATTTTTAACACCAATGGTCCTCTCGAGTCGCATGTTTTCAATACTCGCATTTGCGGAGCTTTCGGGAGCATCCAACTCTCCCTCGATTTCTTCCGCTCATCTGGCTTGAATGGGCCGGAGAAATTACTCCGCCAGGCCCACCGATGCTGTAGAATTTCAGTCAACTACATGAAGATTCTTGCTACTCTACTTTTCCTCGCCTTCGCACCAAGTCTCATCCTTGCGCAATCCACACCGCCGCCGCCTCTGGACGGCTCCTGGAAAAAGCAGCACCTCCATGAGAATTTCTGGGCCGAGGGTGCTGCCATACTTGACGCGAATAAGGATGGCCACATGGACGTGATTTACGGCCCTTATTGGTTCGCCGGACCGGATTTCACCAAGAGCCAAAACATCTATCCTGACACGACCCGCACCATGGCGAAGCTGAAGGACGGCAGCGAGCTTGAGATCGAAGGATTCCACGGTGCCAAGAGCGTGAAGAACGGATACAGCGATAATTTCCTCAATGCCGCCCACGATATCAACGGAGACGGCTGGACGGATTATATCGTGATGGGCTTTCCCGGCAAAGAGACTCTCTGGTATGAAAACCCTCAGGGCAAAGAGGGACCCTGGCCAAAGCACATCGCCTTCGACGTGACGGATAGCGAGTCGCCCATGTTTGCCGACATTGACGGTGACGGAAATCCCGACCTGCTTTGTATGAGTGGTGGGCATCTCGGCTATGCTACTTATGATTCAAAAAAACCGGCCGAAAAGTGGGCCTGGCACAAGATCTCTCCGAAACTTGCGTTCCAGCGCTTCACTCATGGAATCGGATTCGGCGACGTGAACGGGGACGGAAAGACCGACATTCTCGAGGCATCCGGCTGGTGGGAGCAACCCGCAGTGCTCGATGGCAAGGGACCTTGGGAAAAACATGCTGCGCCCTTCGGCAAAGGTGGCGCCCAGATGTACGTCTACGACGTCAACGCTGATGGAAGTCCTGACGTGATCACGAGTCTCGCAGGCCACGGCTATGGCCTGGCCTGGATGGAGCAAACTGCCGATGGGTGGAAGCAACACCTCATCACCGGCACGCCCGAAGCCAAGGGACAGACAGGTATCATTTTCTCCCAGCCGCATGCAATTGAAATGGCGGACATGAACGACGACGGAGTGCTGGATATCATCACCGGCAAACGCTTTTGGGCCCACGGGAACGCTGGCGATCCCGAACCCAATGCACCCGCCGTACTGTGGTGGTTTGAGTTGAAGCGCGAAGGTGACTCCGCCAACTACGTGCCACACCTTATCGACAACGACTCCGGAGTCGGAACCCAGTTCACCGTGGGCGATCTGAACGGCGACGGGAAGCCGGATGTAGCTGTTGGGAACAAGCGCGGAGCCTTTGTTCACATCCGTCAGTAGATGCGCCTGGGTGGGGAAGGTTTCAGTTTTGCAATGAGATGCGCTACTCCGCTTCCTGGCCGGCGCGGTGACGATCCACGAAGTATTTCATCGTCTGGAAAATGACCGAACGGAGATCGTGCTTCGACTCCCACCCGAGAAGTTCACGGGCCTTGGTGACGTCGGGAATACGTCGATCGCAATCTTCGTATCCTTTTCCATAGAACTCCTCGGAACTCACACTGACAACCTCGGGATTTGGGTCTCCGGCTTGGCGGAACTCCTCGTCGAAGATCTCCCTCATCATCTCGGCGAATTGCTGGATCGTAGTCTCGTTCTCCGGTGTGCCGATATTGAAAATTTCGCGTTGGCAGACGCCGCCCGGATTGTCAAGGATACGAACGATGCAGTCGACAGCGTCATCGATGTGAGTGTAGGCGCGGTAGCTTCGTCCGCCGTCGACCAGTTGCATCGGAGTGCCATACAGGAGCGCGTTCATGAAGTGAGAGAAGACTCTCGGGTTGCCCGCCTTCTCGCTGGGAAGGTAATCGATACGAGGGCCAATGAAATTGAAGGGGCGAATGATCGTGTAATCAAGCGCATCCTCAAGGCCATAGGCATGGAGGACACGTTCGAGAAGTTGCTTCGCACACGCATAAATCCAGCGGTGGTTTTTGACCGGGCCCATGATAAGAGGCGAAGTATCTTCCTGAAAAGGAAACGGCATCTCGGCGGGATCTTTTCCGAGAACTCCGGCGACCGTTCTCCCATAAACTTCACAGGTGGAAAACTGGACGAGACGGCGCCGATGTTTTACGCAGTATTCAACGATGCGGAGATTCTCCTGAAAATTGAGATGAAAGACCTCCAGCGGGTGTGAAAGATAAAGACTCGGGTTCGCCATCGCCACAAGATCAACAATGATGTCGTGGTCGCTCACAAGAGTCTCAAGTGACTCGTCACGGTGGCGGATGTCCTCCTGCCGGAAATCGAGCCTGTCGTGGCCTATTTGATCGCGGAGTTTCTCTCCGTCCAGGTCCAGGGCCGTGACAGCATACTTCCCATCTGCGAGAAGGCGTTCGGTCAGGTTCACTCCGATAAAACCTCCGGCTCCGAGAACGAGTATTTTTGGGAGTGAGTTCATACTGGATTGTCTTTACGGGAGTCCGAATATTCGTTTAGGAGGAGGGCATAGCGGCCCATCCAGTGCCGTCCGATTACCTTGAGGACTTCGATTCCGTAGGGAATCGGGTCGAGGCTCGATGTCTCTTCTCCATAGTGCGTGGGAATCGGGACTTCGTGGCAGGGAAATCCTGCAAGATGCCCGAGGAGAATCATCTCTGCATCGAAGTTAAAGTTCTCCTGCAGCGATTGGAACGGAATGGTTTCGAGGAGCTTTCTGGAATAGAGCATGTAGCCGCTGTGAAATTCAGCAAGACTAGTGCCGAAGGCGAAATTCTCAAGCGCTGTCAAAGCACGGTTTGCGATGTAGCGAGTCAGCGGCATTCCACCCGCTCTCGCTCCGCCGCCCAGGAACCGCGATCCCTGGACTAGATCGGCTTCACCCGAGAGAATTGGCTCAAGCAGGTCCATGACCCGTTCAGGCGCGTATTGCCCGTCAGCATGAACAACGGCGAAGCCGCGGCAACCGAGACGGAGACCTTCCTCAAGGCCGGTTTTCTGTGCACCTCCGTAACCACGATTTTTCGGATGATGGATCACCCGGATTGCTGAGTTTTCTGACGCGAGTTCTTTCGAGACCTTGCCGGTTTCGTCGGGGGAGGCATCATCGACAATGACGACGATACCTCCGCGCTTATAGAAGGTTTCCGGAATCCGTGCGACTGTTGCTCCCAGAATCTCCGCAGCCCGGTAGGCTGGCATCACGATGCAGAAGTCGGGGGCCATTGAGAAACTCTGTCAGTCTAATTTCCGTTTTGAAAAAAAAGATCGCCCTTCCTAACGGAGGGCGATCGGGTAAGGCTTCGAGAGTAAATGAGAAGTGACGAAAGTCTACTCAGAAACTAACAGTCAGTGAGACGCCTCCGTGGAGAATGTCCGACTGATTCTGATCAGCACCGCGGATTCCATCCACAATCCAGGTATCAGGAGCACCGACATACCCGACGTAGGGAGTCAGCGTAGTGCGACAATTCAAGGAGATTGGCAGAGACGCATTGGCGAAATAGTGGTTCCATCCGCTGCCACCCCAGTAGCCGTCCGTGTAAGCAACACCAGTTCCGAGAACGAGACTGACTCCGTCAGTGATGCCGAAGCTTTTCTGGAGACCGAGTTCGTGATACCAGCCGTTTGGAGCGAGACCGCCTCCGCCCATCGCGTAACTGCTTCTCAAATTCAAGTCGACCACACCGAGCTTGCGCGAGAGAGCCAAACCGAGTTCACCATAGCCGCCGACAGGAGCAAAATTGGAGCGGAACTCAGGGAAGGTGTAGTGGGTGTAACCAAGATCAGCGTCAAAACCTGCAAAAGTTCCAATGGCTGCGCTCGCACTGAGGCGAAGCTCATCCATGATGGGACCGTTGATGCTGCCATTGATTCCATTGAGATACCAGGCACCCACGGTGACCGGAACGAGCAGGCCGTCGAAGGTGTAGTTGACGTCCGCCCAGGCACTGTCCCGGGCGAAGCGGATACCATTGAAGATGTAGTCAGTCTCGTAGCCAACTGTCATCTCGGCACCGAGGTCCAAACACTCTTCGATGGGAGCTTTAGCCATGGGTGCTTTAGCCATGTCTCCAGCTCCCGAAACGAGAGTCATCGCGACAAGGGCACTGGTCAGAAGTGATGTTTTCATATGAAATTGCAGATGTATTGATTTAAAAGGGTTCTCAGCGGTGAAGCGGGCGGGATTAACGTCCGGGGAAACGTGGACTTATCGTCCCTTGAGGGCGAAGGCCTTTACCCTTCAGGGTAATTTTCGTGGTCGGAGCATTGCTCAAAAGTGAAACAATCGCTCGTCGGCTGCCAACGGCACGGGGACGGAAAAAAGCTTTCAGAGTCGTAGACTTTCCGGGCGCAATTGTGGAGGCGGGCCGTTTCGTTATGCGGAAGTCCCTCGAACCGCTTCCGGAAACACGGAGCGAGAGCTTCTCTACCGGTGCATCACCAATGTTCCGGATTACGATCCTGGAAGTTCGGCTCGACTTGCGAAGGCGGGTGCTGGAAAACACACTCGTGCGTAGTGCCTTGAGTCGCGGGGATGTCGGGATGAGCGGAGGAGTGTAGGCACGGACGATATAGGTCGCATCAAATTCATAGCCTTCGACAACAAAGGTTCCGGGTTCAAAATGTGAGAAGGGGACAACATCGGTGACGACCGAGCCGCTACCCACCATTTCATCGCCATAGTTCAACTGGCCCGTGGAAAAGCTGTAAAAGCTCCAGTAGCCACCGGAGCTGAAACTAAGGTAAGTGAGTGGGGTTTCGCGAGTTGGAGCATGTAGACTCGACAGATTGTGATTGTCCGGTGTGGTCAGGACCAGGCCTTCAGGAATCGTAAACTCTTCATACTCATTCTCCGCAAGGGTGTGGGGCGGGGTATCGGAGTCCGTAGGGGTTCGGTAAGGATTACCAATCTGAGCCTTGTAATAAGCGGTTCCACTCAGGGAAAACTCGACATCGCCGCTTTCAAGCTCCTGCACTGTGATGGTAAAATCACTCGCAGGGTTAGAGGGATTATCAGCGAGGGCGCTGGATGCCATCCCTAAGGAAAGAAATGCCAGGAGACTGAGGATCCGGGCGGATGGAAAGGAAACGTAATTTAGGAACTGCATGCCTGATTAGTTGAGTGGAATGATAGACGTTTAGATAAAGTAGAATGTGGAGTGAAGGCTCCACAGTTGTTCTATGATTAGAGCAATAAACCATAATTTTCAGAAGAATAAAGAAATTCTTTTTAATTCCAATCAAATATATGGAATGCTTTACTATTTATAAAGCTTTTCGAAGCTGGGATCCTTTCTGAAAATCCTCTTTTCATTACGTTTATGTCCAGTCAGCCCTCTCTTCGCCAGAAACTTTCCTTGGGGTTTTCCATTGCGATGGTGACCCTGTCTGTGCTGCTTGCTTTCAGAGCGGCCCCCTCGCTCGGCTTCGTTGACTACGATGATGTCGTCATTTCGATGAACCCGGCCCTGCGCGGCGGGCTATCTCTTGATGCGGTGCGCTTCGCATTTACCGAAACGCCAACGAATCTGTGGAATCCGCTGACTTATCTTTCCCACGCCCTCGATTTTGAGGTCTTCGGGGACTGGATCGGAGGGCATCATCTCACAAATGTGTTCTTTCACCTCGCGGCATCTCTTCTGCTCCTTGTATGGTTGCGACGCCACACCGGTGAGAATGGACTCGCTCTGGCGGTTACTCTCCTTTTTGCGATCCACCCGCTCAGGGTGGAATCAGTGATCTGGATTTCAGAAAGGAAAGATGTGCTTTCTGCCTTTTTCTACCTCCTGACGCTCACGTTCTACTCGCTCTGGACCAAGGCGCCGAAGTCCCGCCGCCGTCGCTTTTATCTGCTTGCGGTTGCTTCCGCGTGTCTCGGCCTTCTCTCAAAGCCAAGCCTGATGACTCTGCCTGCGGCTCTGCTTCTCGTCGACTTCTGGCCGCTTCGCCGGCTCGACCTTTCCGATCTGCGCCGTCTTCCTTCGCTTCGCGACCGGCTCGTCGAGAAACTCCCTTTTCTAGCGATCGCCCTTATTGCAGCAGTAGTCGCCTGGTTCACCTGGTCGGGGAATCAGTTCATTGGCGAGGCGCCGGATCTTGGTCTCGCGCAGAGAGCGGGTTTTGCCTCGCTCGCTTATCTCACCTATCTTTCTCTGACCTTTTTTCCGGCGGGGATGGCGGTCTTTCAACCGCATCCGCCGGAAATCGCAGGTGCGGCTTTGGGAGTCGCCTTGATCCTTCTCACGCTTATGAGTGCCCTCGCACTGTGGCGGAGGGACCGCTCACCCTGGCTCCTGTTTGGCTGGCTCTGGTTTGTCGGTCTTATTCTTCCGGGAAGCGGCCTTGTCACGATCTCTGATCATTTTGCCCCGGATCGTTACACTTACCTTGCCCATGCAGGACTCTTCGTTGCTCTCGCATGGGAAGCTGTCGCATGGGGCCGACGGTTTCGGGTTCCCGCAACAGTCGCCTGGATATTGTTAGTCGGGCTTCTTCTTCCACTGATTGTTCTGACCCATCGTCAAAGCAAGGTGTGGAAAGACGCGGAGAGCCTCTGGAGACACGCGATCTCCGTCTCGGACCAGAACTACGTCGCCCACAATCAACTCGGTCTCGTCCTTCTCAAGAGCGATCGCTTCGATGAGGGAGTCGCGGAACTGCAGGCGGCGATGGCCGCAAATCCCGGCTTCCCGATTCCCCTTGGAAATCTATCCATGGCCTACGCGAAGCAAGGTGAATTCGACGAGGCCGTAAAATGGTTCCACGAAGCGGGTCCTCACCTGCCGGAGCGGGACCGCTACCGCGACGACCTGGTCAAAGCCAGTCTGGCTGCCGGTGAAATCAATGCCGCTGCTGAACTGTGGCGCAAGCTGATCAGTGAAAGCCCCGATGATCCTGCGATCCAACTCGGCGCAGCGGATTTCTTCTATCAAAATAAAACTCCTCAAGAAGCGCTGCCTTACTACATGGAAGCTGCCCGGCTCGATCCGGCTAATTCCCGGGCCAGCCTCAGTCTCGGAGCGATTCTTCTCAAGGCGGGAAGGATTGATGACGCGCTCCCATATCTTACCAAAAGTGTTGCGAACGCTTCCGGCTCCGATGAAGGGTCGTCGGCCCGTCGGACACTCGCGCAGGCCCATCTGCTGAAACGGGAATGGGCTCCGGCACTGAATCACTATTCGGAAGCAGTCAAGCTAGTGCCAAATAATGACCTCTTCGTCAACGAACTCGCCCAACTGCTCCTCGATTGCCCTGACCCGGTCCTGCGAGATCACTCGAGGGCTCTAAAGCTTGCGTCGACACTTCCTGTGCTGGATGAAGGGGAGGGACATGTCACCAATCCCCGCTACCTGAAGACACTTGCAAGGGCGCTCGCTCGCAACGGGGATTCCGCCGGTGCAGAAGAAGCGGCTACTGCCGGTCTCAAGGCCATTGAAGTGATCGCAGGAACGGAGCCGCTCGCGAAGCCGTGGACAAACGAAGAACTCGAGTCACTGCGCGAAGGGTTTCGCAAGCTGCTCCCGATTCCGGAACCCTGAGATCCAACCCGAAGAATTCTATTTCCCGGGATGTCCCAGTGATTGAATAAACTTCTGATCTTCCGGCGAGAACGCCTCGATTCCGATTTCGAATGTTTGTCCGTCTTCGCGACGGAATTCCGCTTTGGTCTTTTCGCGATTCGTAAAACGCAGTAGCTCGGCACGCAGTGCGCGGTTTTTGGCATCCTTCCAATCGCGCATGCCTGTGGGCAGTTTATTTTTCGGATCCGGCGAGGTGGATCCTGATTCCGATGGCTCGCCCTTTCCGGCAATCGGAGACATGTCCGGCTTCAAAGAATCGAAGTAGGCAATTCGCCTGGGAATTGTCTCAGTGATCGTCCGGAGTTGTTTGGGCGTGATCCGATCCGGCCGATACCGGACCGCGAGGTAAGGGACAAACGACTCGGCGACATCTTCGCGGAAGAGATTGGCTTTCGCATAGCTCGAGATGAATCGTCCGTCTTCAGCCTGGGCCGTGATCCACTTTTTGGCCCTGGCATGTTTGGCATCAAGAGCATGCGCCGCTTCGTGAGCGAGGGTTTCTTCCAGGATACCGTCGCGGATGTAATCAGCACTCTGGCCGGTGTGTATCGTGAGATTGGCTCCACCACCGAAGAGCTCTTTGCCTTGATGAATCCAGAGAGCCTTGATGTTCTCCCGCAGAAAGAGGGGGAGCTTTCCAAAGGCAATCGCATAGAATTCGGCCTGCTCACGGGCAGCTTCCTCAGTCTCGAATTCTACGTTCACATCGATTTCGACTTCTTCCCCCTTGCCGAATTTTGCCTCGAAAACGAAAGCCTCGTAGTCGCCTTGTTTGGCGGTGCGGCGATCAAACATCGAGCGGGTGTCTTTGCGTTTGGCCTTCAGTTCCGTGAAAGTCGTGGGATCGCTTTCCTGAATGATCTTCGGGAAAGGAAAGATGGTTCCGGAGTAGGGAGGCTTATCACTCTGAGCCGACAGCGAAGTGATCCCGGCCTGGAGTGCAATCCCTATCATAAAGAGCCGGGCAAGAGGGAGTCGATTGGGTTTCATCAGGTCAGGCCGGTGCAGCGAATATCCGCTTTGCTCTCGAGAAAAAGAAGTCAGGCTACAAGAATTTCCACTTCCTGAATCATCCTACCCTAAAAAAGAGAAACTCGGATCAGGTTTCTTTGTCAAAAGATCCGCCGGTTTGCGAACGCTCCAGTCTTACCGCCACTCCGGAAAATTACCTTGAAAGAAAAATGATTCCATCATCTACTTAGGCATGAGATTGCATACGACAAGACAGAACGCGTTAGTTGGACATCGTAAAACCTTCCCGCTGCTTTGCGCAGCGAGCATAGTGTTCGTCACGTCTGCGGGCGCCCAGGAAGCGAATATCAACGAACGAGGGACTCCCCGCCAGGGCGTCTACCACAGCATGTCGGAGATTGAGGTTCCCGGCAGACCGCCGAAAAAGGACAAATACAATTTATCTCTCGATGATCTTGGGGCTGTCTGGATGACTGCGGATCTTCAGTTTATTCGTTTCCATTATGCTTACGGTAAATTCTTGGAAGTCGATGCGGATTACTATCTCTCAGGAAAGTGGGTGGCCGTGGGAGAGGCACAGAACGAACTTGCATCGAAGAGAGATCAAGCCTTCGGGACTGCATTTGTCTCACAGTTATCGACGGAGGAATCCAATTCCTTTGAAAAAAGTGTGGGACTTGAAATTGAGATTTGCGCTCAACCCTTGGGAATGGGGGTGAGTGAAACCATTTCCGGGTCAATGGCGTGGAACAAGACCACATCGACGGGAACTTCAACTAGTAAGGAGATCAATACGGGCGGAATGATCAAATATGGAACGGGCATGCAGGCTTGGCAGTTTATCGGTGTTGTGTGCATCGTAGTAGACTGCGGAAATCTGTACAGGACGGATGCGGAGTTTCAGGCAGCCATGAAAAGGGCCACTGGCAGCGTTATTCCCTACCCCTGGACGGCTTTCAAGGATCTGGGTAGAAAGACGTTCGTGCATGAATTGCCAACGAAAAGGATTTCCCTCACCGAGTTTCCGGTTGCCGGCTTAGTTGCCGAGCCTCCTCCAGTTGATAATTCGGCCGACCTTGCGGCCCTGCGCGCCCAGTTGGCACTGTCAGAGCAACAGCGCGTCGCAGCAGAAGCGACGGCGGCACAACAGTTGGAAGCGAATCGCCAGATGGCGGCTGCAGCCCAGGCAGAGGCTGACAGACAGGCTGCCCTGGCGGCAGCGGCAACAACGCAGGCGGAGGCTGAAGCGGCGCAGCAAGCTGAGGCTGCCGCCACGCAACTTGCCGCAGCGAGCCAGGCTCAGGTGACAAGGCAGGTGCAGAAGTCGGCATCTTCGAAATTGCGCGGTCCGGGCTGGATGAAAGTTAAAGCCAGAAATGCAAAGCTTCGCAAGACGGCGGCAAACAATGGAGCTGCTCAGGGCAATCTTAGTCAAGGAGATGTGGTTAAGGTCACCAAGCAGAACGGCAAATGGGTTTATGTGGCAGTGAAGACTGGACGATCAAAGGGCAAGAAGGGATACCTTTTGAAATCCTGGGTCGTTGCCAACAGGTAAGTAGGAGTGTACAATCCACACTCACCGATGGATTGCAATCGGCCCCGACCGGGGGGGCGGCAGGAAATTCTGGATCTCTCAAAGAAATCAGATGGGGTAGACAGAAGCAGAAAGGAAACCTTCGTATCCTTTCGACACCACGCACCATCCGATGAATTAACTCAATTGAGGTAGCTCTTCCGTGCTTTCGTTGAAGCTATCGATATTGAGGCCAAAGCGCTTCAACATTGCGAGATACAAATTACAGAGTCGGGTGTCTTCCGGATACTCAATGTGTCGTCCCGGATTGATCCGCCCTCCGGCCCGTCCCCCCAGCAGTATCGGCAAATTCTTACTGGTGTGACTGTTGCCGTCCCGCATGTTGTTGCCGTATAAGATCATCGAGTTATCGAGAATGGACTTCTCGCCTTCCTTGATCGAATGGAGTTTCTGCAGGAATTCCACATACTTCTTCACCGTGTATTCATTCGCGATCTGGTACCCTTCCAGTTTCTCTTTCCTCTCTGCGTGGTGAGCCATCCCGTGGAGGCCTCCACACTTTTTATCGACAAAAGAAAAATCAATCCCGCTTGAACTTCGTCCCATCATGAAGGTGGCGACCCGGGTTCGGTCGGTTTGAAAGGCAAGCGTCATGATGTCCATCATCTGACTGAGATGCTCGTCATGCGACTTGGCTTTTCCGGGATCCGGGATTCGTCCTTTCAATAGCGCCTCAGGAACCGGGCGTTGATTTTTCTCAGAAAATTCGAGCTTTTTCTCCAGGCTTCGCACTGAGTTTAAATACTCATCCAATCGGTGCCGGTCCTCCTGGTTCACCTTTTTCTGGAGATCATGAATGCTGTCTAAAGTCAGGTCAATAACACTGCGGGTATCACCCAGGCCGGTGGTCTTTCCAAAGAGGCGATCAAAGGCGAGGCGCGGATATCGCTCTCTTGCCAGGGGAGTGCTCGGTGTCAGCCAGGAAATGGAATTCCCGTAGAGTTGAGTGATTCGCTCCCCCGTATCGACGCCGGTCCACTCCGGCTCGGTTGAGAGTTCCAGTGAGGGTAGCAGGGTCTGATCGGCCATATGCAGGGCGGCCATCTGATCCACTGACACCCCGCATTGAATATCGCTGCCCATGCTGCGTTTTACGCCGTTGCCCACGAGGAAATTCGATGTTCCTCCATAGTGACCACTGGTAGGGCGATCACGACCTTTTTTTAAATCGTGATTCAAGTTGGTCAGAACAAGGACTTCATCACGAATCGGAGCCAGGGGGCGAAGCGTTTTGGACAAGGTGTAATCAGCCCCGGTGTCTTTCGGTGTCCATTCATAAGGATTGATTCCATTGGGTTGATAGATCACACCCAGCCGGAGAGGGGAGTTGGCGAGTTCCTTTTTCTCAGCGCCCCACAGCATCGTTTCCATCCAGGGGAGGCCGAGACTGACTCCACCCAAACCTCTGAGCACGGTCCGTCGGTTCAGCGCCCAATTGCGTTTATTGTATTGCATCGGTTTGAAATCCTTTCTCTCTTCTGTTTCTAAACGGGAAGCTTTTTACAATCGCCAACACCATCGCAGAGTAGCGATAGTCATTTTCTTTGAGTTCGGCAACGGCTGTCCGGATGACGCTTTCGTCGAAATATTCTAAACTACGCCCCAGGGCGAAGCCCAGTTGTTTTTGCGCCATCTGATGTAAAAAGGCATCGCGTTTTTCAGTGACGAGATAGTGTTTCAATCCTGCCGCTCCCTCCAATTGCGGGCCGCCCTTCAAGTCTCCGGTCGCATCCATGGGCGCACCATTTGGCCCGGTTTTCCGAAAGCGACCTACCGCATCAAAATTTTCCAGAGCAAATCCAAAAGGATCCATCCGGTCGTGACAGACGGAGCAATTGGGATTGTCGCGATGCGCAGCGAGCCGCGCCTTAATACTGACGGCCTCATTTTCCATCTTTGCCTGATCGATGACCAGACCATCCGGCGCCGGCGGCACTTTGCCTCCGATCAGGGCATCGAGAATCCACTGGCCTCGAACTACGGGACTGGTTCGCTCAGGGAAAGAGGTCGCCACCAGCAGGCTGCCCATCGTCAGGAATCCGCCGCGCTGAGCATCCTTCAATTCCACTTTGCGCATCTCCGAACCTTCCACCCCGGGGATGCCATAGTGTTTGGCGAGAGCTTCATTGAGAAAGGTGGACTTTGAATCGAGAATCTCCAGGACGCTTTCATCCTCCTTGATCATTTCATCAAAGGCCATCATCGATTCCTGATACATGCTCTCTTTCAATTCCTTGGTGTAGGTAGGGAAGAGTTTTAAATCAGGCTCTTTCTCGTTAAGGATCTTTCGAAAGCCAAGCCATTGACTGGCGAATTCCTGAGCCAGCGATAGCGACCTTGGATCCTTGAGCATTCGGCGAACCTGCTGCTCCAGAACTTTTTCGTCAGTCAATCTTCCCTCTTTTGCTAAATCGATAAGAGTCTGATCCGGCATGGAACTCCACAGGAAATAGGAGAGGCGATTGGCCAGAGCGAAACCATCAACGGGTTGAGCTCCCTTTTCCGTGCCTTCATTCTCAAAACGAAACAAAAACTGAGGGCGGGTTAACAAACTCTGAATCACCAGCTGAACCGCTTTTTGGAAATTATCATCCTCTTCAATGGCCGTTTCGTAAACGCTGGTGATGACCTCAGCCTCTTCTTCCTTGAGAGGTCGCCGGAAGGCTCGTGATGCAAATTCCAATAGGGAATCCCGGATACCCTGATCCATTTCCTCCTGAAAGTTTTCAGCAAGCCCTTGCAGTTCATTCCATTTTTTCTGATCCGCCTCCGAAAGCGTTTCAGGAGGCGCTCGATCTTTTTCCGGAAGATCAGAGAGTGCCGGCAGTTCTCCTTCTTTCGCTTTGATCAGGTGAGCGAATTTCTTTGCCTTAACGAACTTGAAGAAATTCTCGATCGGCTCCCGTTTTGCATACTCAACTTCCCGCTTGATCGAGTCCAGTCTCGCCCGGCCCTGTTCATCCAGTGATACATCGACCATCTCTTTTGAGCCGGGGCTCTTCCCATAGCCGACAAGGGCCGAGTAGATGACCCACCATTTTTTGGCAGCTTCCACGGAAGTGTTTCCGGGACCGCTGAAAAAGTAAGAGTGGGTATGTTTACCTTTCGGAAATGGAATCGATTCATCCGAGGCGTAAACCTGAACAGAACCCTTTCCATCAGCGGATTTTTCAATCCCCAGGGTCGCATTAAAAGCCTTCACCCCGGGGGGTAACTTGAACGAAAGCAGGGCGGGAGCTTCGATGTAAAAACCGCGCTCAATTTTCTCTTTGCCTGAGGCAGTGCTGACAAATGGTTTTCCGTCAGGAAAATTCTCTTTGTGAATGGCGCCTTCACCCTGTTTTTCGATCAACTCAAGGTCTCCCAGGAAAACCTCTTTACCGTCTTTCAGTGTCACCCGGGGTTTATGTAAAACGATGCGATCAAACTCATGGCCATCATCCATATCTCCCACACTGAGATACAAGACTTCCGCTTTCTCTTTGATCTCCGTTTTCACCTCCATGCCCGGCTTGGTCATCATGCCGGTAGCCGGAGCGGAGAGAAGGGTTTTCGCTGCAAAGTCGTCATGGAACAGCTGGAGTTCCTCTTCGGTGACGCTGTCTCTTCTGGACTGCAATTCCAGCCAGGGATCAATGACCCATTTCCCATAATGGCTGTCCCACCGGCTGGTTTTACTGATCTCTTCGGCATCGAGGAAACTCCTTGCCCATTTGTGAAAAACACCGGGCATCAATTTCTCCCTCATGGCGATATCGTAAATTTCACGATCGGTGGCATCGGGTTTTGCCAGAGCGAGCTTCATCGCCGGCATCAGGTAGGGTTTGAATTCCTTCCTTGGATTGTACTTGGGAAGCGTGTCGAAAATATCGTTGTAAAAATCGGTCAACTTTCGCTCGGCGAGTACGAGGTAGGAGCGGGGAGAGTATGTGGGCGACAGGTCCGGACTGAAACGGATGCCATCGGCATAGCTCACATTGGCATGGCGGGATATATCCCGGGCCGCTTTGAAATACTTTTCGACCATGAGAGGCAGCATCGTCATCCCCTCAGCATTGTTATCAAAGCCTTCTCCGCCTCCGCCGTCACCGGAGAAATATCGGGCCGGTTTAAGGTCGACTCCGGTGAGGTCCCTGATGGTATTGTTATACTCGGCTTTGTTCAGTCTGCGCAGCGTGTATCTCCCGGGATCTTTGACTGAATCATAATCGAATTCGTCGATCGTTTTTCGAACCCAAGAGACCAATTGGATTACTTCAGCCTCAGTAGGCCGGAGCTTCTTGTCCTCCGGAGGCATGGTGCCGGTCTCGACCTGATCAATAACACTGAACCATTTTTGAAGGTGAACTAGAATATCCTTCTCAGCCTTGAAGGCTTCGAAATTGAGGTCGCCTTTGTGCTTCTCATCGCCATGGCAGTCGTGGCAGTATTTTTTGAGAATCGGTTTGATCTCGTCGTAGCCTTTTTGAAAGTCAGCCTGAAGAGGGGACACCGCCAAATAACAAAGCACCGCGAGGCTTGCCCACACCGCCGTGCAGAAATTGTTCCGCCTCTGATTTAGGTTCAGGTTCATTTGCTTACTAACATTGGGAAGAATTGGCCATGAAAGCGATTCGGAGTCAAGGCGCGGAGCCGCGGTATTAAGCCACCCCCTCAAACTCCGGCAGGATCGGTGCCCGGTGAAAATCCTTTAAAATGGAGTTTTCAATCCCCCGGTTTCAGATCGAGTGTGATGCTTTTAAATCTCTTCGATTGCATGGCCTCTAACACTTCAACCCACACCGCAACTGTCCCCCGGAAACTCAATGGGATGATCCTGCGGGATCATCGTTTTCAACTCCCTCTGGACTACAGCCGGCCGCAAGGGGAAACGATCGAAGTTTTTGCGCGGGAAGTTTGTCTCAGGGAAAAGGACGATGACAAGGATCTCCCCTGGATGATCTTTTTCCAGGGAGGGCCGGGATTCGGGTCTCCACGCCCTAACCTGAATTCGGGCTGGATTGGGGAAGTGCTTACATCCCATCGTTTGCTTCTGCTCGATGATCGGGGAACAGGACTGAGCACCCGAATTCTTCAGCAGTCACTAGCCGGGTTTTCCACCGCCGATGAGCAGGCTGATTACCTCGTTCACTTTCGAGCTGACAACATCGTGCGCGACGCGGAGGCGATTCGCGAAGTGCTTCTGGGACCGGATACTCAATGGAAGGGCTTAGGCCAGTCCTTCGGCGGATTTTGTCTGCTCACCTATCTTTCCCTGCATCCGGAAAGCCTTTCCGGTGTCCTCATCACCGGAGGAGTCGCCGGTATAAAAAGTAGGATCGATGATATCTATCGCCTGACCTACCAGAGCGTAATCGAAAAGAATGAAGGATACTATCGTCGCTACCCCGAAGACGAGGAACTCGCGAAGCGCATTGTCACCCACCTCGCCGGGAACGAGATATTCCTACCCGGAGGTGCACGGCTGACTCCCCGTCGTTTTCAGCAACTGGGATTACCTCTCGGCATGAGTGATGGACGGGAAACCCTGCACTACTTGCTCGAAGCCGCCTTCATCGATGGAAGCAATGGGCCCGAACTTAGCTTCGATTTCCTCAAGATGGTGGAGAATCAAACGAGCTATGAGACGAATCCAATTTTCTGCCTTCTCCATGAGGCCATCTATGCGGAAGGCTATGCCACTCAGTGGGCTGCGGAAAGACTGCGCGAGGAGTTTCCTCAGATCGAGATCGAAGGGAATGATCGATTCGTTTTTACGGGCGAAATGATAGCTCCATCAATGTTCGATGAATATGCAGAGCTCACACCACTCAAAGAATGCGCCGGGATTCTGGCGGAGAAGTCAGACTGGGGTCCGCTCTATGATCTCGATCGTTTGGCAAAGAACGAAGTTCCCGTCGCCGCGATTTCCTACTATGGGGATATGTATGTTCCGATTGCGCTGTCCGTTGAAACGGCACGGCATATTCCCAAATTCAATCTCTGGGTCACCAACGAATGGGAGCACGATGGGATTCGTGCCGATGGTGCCCGTATCGTTGCGCGCCTTCTGGAGATGTTGCATGAGGATTAGTTTTCCATTTTACTACCGGCAATGATTCATCTCGACGCACAAGAAATCACGGAACTGTTGCCCATGCGCCGGGCGGTCGACCTGATGCGAGATGCATTCAGGCTCATCTCAAGTGGGGAAGCGGTCAGTCCGGTTCGTCTCAATCTGCCAATCGAAAAGGAGAATGCCAACAGCTTGCTCATGCCTTGTTACATTCCCGGAGGTGACTACTTCGGGATCAAGACAGCCAATGTCTTCCCGGGTAACAGGAGTCGGGGGCTGCCCGTCATTAATTCTCAGTATCATCTCTATTCCGCGGAAACCGGATTGCTTCTAGCGACAATGGATGGGGCGCTGCTGACCAAGCTGCGAACTGGTGCCGCCAGTGGTTTGGCCACCGAGCTTCTCGCTGATAAAAACGCATCGATCCTTGCGGTGTTCGGCACTGGCGTTCAGGCAGAATCCCAGATCGAAGCAGTCTGCTGTGTCCGCCCGATTGAGGAGGTCTTAGTGTTCGGTCGAAGCCCCTCCGCGAGCGAGGAATTTGCAAAAAGGATATCCGGCTCGGTTGGGCAACTTGTTCGGGGTGATGTCACCCTGGAAGATCTTCGCCGCGCCGATGTCATCTGCACGGCAACGAATTCCACGGAAGCATTGTTCCAAATTGGAGACGTGAAGCCCGGTGCCCACATCAACGCGATCGGCGCTTATCGACCGGAGATGTGCGAAATTTCAGCTGAGCTAATTGGCGGGTGCCGCCTGATCGTCGATGAACTTGAGGCTGCTCTGGAAGAGGCTGGCGATATCATCCAACCCTTGAGTTCGGGGCTGATCACGGAGGATCACATCGCCGGCGAGTTGGGTGATCTTGTGGACGTGAAAGTCGATGTTCCCCGCAGCTCAGACGAGGTGACGGTATTCAAATCCGTGGGCAGTGCTGTTCAGGATTTCGTCTGTGCGCGGGATCTTTTCGAGCGGGCCGGTAGGAAAGAGTAGAGGGCAGGTGCTTCTGACATCAGCACATCGAAGGGCTTCATCAGAGGTGAGAAGTTCAGGGCTTCGCAATACTCTTTTCGATCAAAGTAGCGGCGGCTTCCCGGAGTGAGAAGAATGCCTGCGGATCGAGATGGCCGTATCGAGTCGTGCCGGCATCTCGTTCACTACTTTTCTCCACCCGCTCATCGAGGACAAGGTAGTGATCCATGAAGGCTTGCAGTTCGGCTTGGGTCAGCTCGTAGGCTTTACGGAGTAGTTCCAAATACTCGATATCCTGTTCCGCCCGTCGATAAGCCTTGAGGCGAACGGAATGCCGAATGAGGGCACCATCAGCGTCCCCGGCTTCATGATCAAAAATGAAAAGGCCAAGCTGGTCGGCCGTTTTCAGCGCCTCACCCGACTTGTTGACTGTTTGCCAAGGGACTACGCCGCCCGCCCCGTCACGATAGGCCTGCAGTGCCCATGCCTGAGTTTCCCGGGCGCTGTTTTCAGGTTTGCTAGTGGAACCGTACAACCAGAGTTCTTCTCCTGTTCGTTCGGCACGATCAGTTACGATTCGGCGGTTTTCGCGAAAGGCATTGTGCGAAACCACCCAGAGATCATGGTGCCCTTTCATTTCTCCCCGGCTATACTGCGGGCGCGAAATATCGATGCGGTATTTCAAAGGGATAGAGGGCTTGGCCCCTCGACCCCGCTCAGTAAGATCCCGGTAATAATTAAGGGCTCGATAGTCCCAGTAAGAACTCGGCTCATCGAGGGTCCAGGGGCTCTTTGCTGGATCGTTCTTTCCGGGCTTATTGTTGAAATAAATCTGGAACCCGGTTTGGTTCCATCCTTCGTTTCCGGCGATCCGGACGAAATCCCGGACCAGCGCTTCATAGGTCGATTCGTATTCGGGCTGATCACGAAATCCTTCATAGGCATCCATGTCACCATTCCAGAATCCGCGCATGTTCAGCGGCCAACTCTCGTGAAAGGTCAGGTAAAATCCCGGCGCCGGGATTGCCCCGCGATGACCGTCCGCGTAATACGATCCGCTCAAGTGAGGACCGAACACATCGACAAAATCATCCCAAAAGGTCGTGGTCGCACCGGGCTCAATGCCGTTGTAAGCCTTTTCGTTCATCCGACGACCGTTGGCCATCACCATATCCATGTTGCACTTCCGGGACCCGGGTTGGGCCGAGCTGTGGCTGTAGTGCATCACGTTCACATGGACGCGATGATCGTAGGCGACCTGCTGAAGGCGATAGTACTCAGCAACCTTGTCCGGAACCCCGTAAGTATTCATTTCGCATAGGAATGACGCGCGACGTGGCAATGCGAAGGGACGAACTTTCAGATGAATAGGAATGCTCCGACCATTCCCGATCTCGAAGACTCCGCTCACTTCTCCGGGGGCCGCATCGAAGGGGACATAGACGTCCACCCAGACCGCAGTTTCCCGATCAGGATGCAATTCCAAATCGGCTTCCACCGGCAGGAGGGGATCCGGCAGTTGCTGATTGCCTGCCTGGACATTCACCCCGCGAAACAGATCCGTCCGGAACGCACCCAATCGACACTGAACTGTCTGATTCCCGCTGCCGCGTATCCCGACCTGAAATCCCACCACTTCTCCCCGTGCTGCAGACAGCTCGATCGTTTTTCCATTCCAGACCGAATTTGGCAAGTCAGGGGCAGGATCAAAGTCACCAACGCCAGTTCCCGACTGCGTGACCCGATCGAGCGTTGGCCGAACTGCAATCCCACTCGGTGGTCGAATCCCTGTGTCATCTCGTTCAATCACTGGAAGAGGGATGCTGCGCGGAGCGGGCACGGTTCCTGTCACTTCCACAGGCAAGCTTTCCCGACCCAGCCGATCTACCGTTCGCACCTCCACCTTCAAAGGTCCCGGTGCGAGTTCGATATCACGCAAGGCGATTCGCTGGGGCTCTCCCTTGTTTACAAAAGGTATATTCCATCGCGGGAGTTCGGATCCATTGACACGAACTCGATAGCCAAAACCTTCAGCGGGTCCTGTCAGCGAAAGTCGCAAGCCATCGCGGACGCCCATGTCAATGATCTCCAGATCAAGAGGGGGGATTGGCTCGGATTCCTCACCCCCAAATTCAACAAGCAGATAGGGAGCGTTCTTTTTGTCTTCGCGCGCGTAGATTGTCGGATTGCGACCGTAGTCCGCACTCCATTCATGAAGTGCCAGACCGTGAGCCATGCCTGTGCCGATGGCATGCAGTAGATCCGGCGCCACTTCCCAATGATACCAGCCATCGATCACTTCGCCGGGGGACTGACAGACGAGTGAGTGACTGTTCCCACCGCTGACCGCGGGAAAGCGCGCTCCGGGCCACCCCCAGTCCTGCGCCTCTCGGTTTCCGGATGTGAGTGCATTCGACTCGGCCTCATCCCAGGGCGACTGAATCGTTGAAATCGTCAATCCCTCGATCCTTTCATCTCCCTTTCGGCAAACGAGTGTCGCTCGAACCACCTTCCTGCCGTGAAGCGCTTGTGGGTCGATGCCAATCGCGACGATGTGCTGGTTGCCTTTGATCCGGATGCGCGGCTTCGGTCCGTGATTAAGGTGCTCTTCGCTTTTTACCAGGATGATCGAATTATCCTTTGTAATTTCGATGCGCTCCGGAGCGGCAACCGCCAGGCTGGCGGCAGCCGACCAGACAAGGCATTCTGTCAGAAAGGGAATTCTATACATGATCACAGGACGGTCAACGATCTCGCTGAACGAGAAGAAACTATCAAAAAATATTCCCTTCATCCACGACAAGTAGAGACAGATTGACGGCCGATACTAAATGTCAAAATGAGTCCTGAAAACCAACTGACGACCTTCCTCAGGCCAGAATCTCTTTCGCGACATGCCCATGCACATCTGTGAGACGAAAATCCCGCCCGGCATATCGATAAGTCAGTTCCTCATGATTCAGACCTAAGAGATGAAGAATCGTCGCGTGCCAATCGTGGATGTGCATTTTGTTCTCCACGGCTTCGTAGCCAAGTTCGTCCGTTGCGCCATAACTGAAGCCGCCTTTCACTCCACCGCCAGCCATCCATGTAGTGTAGCCTTTGGCATTGTGATCGCGGCCGTCGCCGCCTTGAGCGTGTGGAGTCCGCCCAAATTCCCCGGCCCAGATCACGAGAGTGTCTTTCAACATGTCGCGGCGTTTCAGGTCCTTGAGTAAACCTGCGATGGGTTTGTCCGTCGCACCGCAATTCTCCGTCAGCTTTGCCCGGAGGTCACCATGCGTGTCCCAACCGGGGCCGTGACTCAGTTCGATGAACCGAACTCCCTCATCAGCGAATCGTCGGGCCATCAGGCATTTTCGCCCGAAATCATCCGTCGCACTTTGGCCGATGCCGTAGAGATCCAAGGTCTCCTGAGATTCACTACCGATGTCTATAACTTCGGGCACCGTGTCCTGCATGCGGAATGCCAGTTCAAAGGATTCGATCACGCCATCGACGCCCGGTTGATGAACTTCACGCGCCAGTTTCTCGCGGTTCAGGGATTGGACAAAGTCGAGCTGCATTCGCTGGCGCTCGCGGCTGAGTTGCGGATTCGCAATGTTCGCCACCCCGCCTGAAGACGAGGATGCGCCTCTTCCTTTTCCCTTTCCTTTACTTCTTCCTCCTGAAGCACCCTTGGCAACATTGATTCCAGTGCCGCGGTATTCCGGAGGAAGAAAGCTGTTGCCCAGGATCTGATTGTTTCCTTTGCCGGGATCAATCCAGACATAGCCGGGAAGATTCTGGCTGACGGATCCCAACCCATACAGAGACCATACCCCCAGCGACGGTCGCGGAAACTGGAATTTTCCGGTATGCATCTGCAACTGTGCCCGCGTGTGGTCCGGAACGTCCGTGTGCATCGAGCGTAGCAGGCACAGATCATCGGCCATGGAGGCAAGATGTGGAAACAACTCAGATATCCAGAGTCCGCTTTGTCCATGTTGAGAGAAATTGAAGGCGGGGCCCATCAGCTTTGCCCCTGCGAACTTTCCAGACTTGCCTGCCTTTCCATCGTTCTTAATCAGCTCCGGCTTGTAGTCAAAGGTATCGAGGTGAGATGGCCCTCCCGGCATAGTCAACATGATGACGCGCTTGGCTCGCGGAGCAAAGTGCGGTTGCTTTTGGGCGAGCCCCTTTGCCGCCTGAGCTTCCTTTTGGGCCAGGGCGGCGAAGGCAAGCCAGGAGAATCCAGAGGCTGTCGATTTGAGTGCCTGACGACGTGAGAGGGTATGATTCATAACTGATGGATGGTTGGTTGGTTGGTTGCCTGGTTTTTGGTTTAGCGGAGGTACCGGATTTCGGCGCTGCAGAGCAGGCCCTGGCAAAACAGTTTGAGAAACTCCTGCCCGGCCTCGGGCTCATCGAGTTCCCCTTTGATCGATGGCATGAACTCCTTGTAGAAACGAATCGCGCTCTCATATTCACCTTTGGAGGGAGGCCTTCCATAGACCCGCTTGAAAGCCAGGCGCACCTGGTCGCCCATCTGATTGGCGTCTTGTTGGAGCAGGTCGGCGAAATGATTAGCCTGTTCCCTGATGAAGGGGCTATTCATGAGAAAGAGGGATTGCTCAGCGCCGTTGGAAACCTCGCGACTGCCCGTGGCAATGTTAGGATCGGCACCATCGAAGACTTCGATAAATTCGGGCATGGCGTCTCGAATCGGCGGCAGGTAAACCGACCGATAGGGTGGGAAATCGGAGACGGCATCCGGGCTGCCACGACGCCCAAACTCTTCGAGCCCATGTTCAGCGACCGGAGAGCGAAAGGGGCGTTCCAGCTTTAGTTGCCCGGTGGCGGCGAGAATCGTATCGCGAAACGACTCCGCATCGAGCCTTTTCGGCGCAGCCCGCCAGAGGAAATTGTTCTCCGGGTCTTTGCTGTAGTTGGGAGAATGAAACTCCGAACTCTGCTGATAGGTTCGGGTTAGGACGATTTCGCGAACGAGCTTCTTCAAGGACCAACCGCTATCCATGAACTGGATAGCCAGGTAGTCGAGCAACTCGGGATGAGTCGGCGCCTGCCCTGTTGTCCCGAAATTATCCACCGAAGCGACGAGCCCCAGACCAAAGAGTTTTTCCCAGACGCGATTTACGAAGACACGCGCCGTCAGAGGATTCCGATTTGACGCGATCCATTGAGCCATCTCGAGACGGCCGCTCGAGTCTTCACGAATAGTAGCCGGCGAATGGTCCAGGACCTGAAGAAACCCGCGTGGAACGACTTGTGCAGGGCTGTCGATCTCTCCGCGTACGAGGACGTGGCTATTCACGGGCTGCTCCTTGTCGGCCATGCCCATAGCATAGGCCTTCACCGTTCCCGCGCCGTTGAGCGAACCGAGCCTTTCCTCCAATTCGCTTGCCTTGGCCCGAAGTTTCTTGGCGCTTCCGCGCTTGCCTCCATTCTCCACATTGTCTTCGGCTGCCATCTGCATCCGTGCCCGTTTTTCGTTATGGAGAACGCTTAACGCTTCCTTCACACCTACCAGTTCCGTCTGCATTTTGGCGATCTCGGCTGCGGTGAAAGTTTCGACCATTTCGCTGGCCAATGGGAGCTGAATCAGCTCACCCTGGTTGAACCGACCGCCAATACCATCGGTTCCGTAGTGGGTATTCGAACTGAGGAAGACTCCAGCAAGAGCGTAGTAGTCGAGAGTCGGAATCGGATCAGTTTTGTGGTCGTGACAACGAGCGCAGGAAACGGTAAGCCCGAGGAAGGCAGTTGAAGTGGTGTTGATCTGCTCATCGATCATTTCCATGGTAAATTGGCGACTGCTCTTCTCTCGAAGGTCCTTGGGTCCGATGGCCAGGAAACCGGTAGCGATGAGGTTTTCCTGTCTATCCTTGTCCGAATTGATCGGGATCAGATCGCCAGCGAGTTGTTCGAGAATGAGTCGATCGAAGGGTTTGTCTTCGTTGAACGAATCGATGACGTAATCGCGATAGCGCCACGCATTCGGGAAGGACTGGTTCGCCCCTTTGCCGTTGGATTCCGCATAACGAGCGACATCAAGCCAGTGCCTGCCCCAACGCTCTCCAAATTGACTGCTGAGCAAAAGTCGATCAACTGTGGTTTGAATGGCCTTGTCAGGATCGTCTTTCCAGGCACGATGAAACTGCTTTGTAAACTCCAAGGTCGGAGGCATCCCAATCAGATCGAAACAGAGGCGTCGCAGAATTGCGTGGGCATCCGCCGGTCTCGCTGGCTCGAGACCTTCTGATTCCAGTCCGGCGTAGATGAATCGGTCTATGCCCGTTTTTGCCCATTCTTGAGCCTTCACTACGGGAGGCGCCTCGCGTCTTGGGGGCTG
This sequence comes from uncultured Verrucomicrobiales bacterium, assembly GCA_913058215.1. Lineage (GTDB taxonomy): Bacteria > Verrucomicrobiota > Verrucomicrobiia > Verrucomicrobiales > DEV007 > Arctic95D-9. The sequence goes on along the minus strand of CAJXQE010000001.1, from coordinate 36,698 downwards.
AAACGACCAGAACTGCTTGCCGGCTTCGATATCGATTTTGGAATCGACCGCCTTTTCACCCTCGCGTGGGTCGGGCGCACCCATCTCAATCCACGTTTTGAAATCTTCGATCACGTAGTCCGGAAGCTTATTTTTCGGCGGCATTTCATAGTCCGACTCAGTATGCGAAACTGCGAGCCAGACCCAGCTTTCCTCCAGTTTACCGGGAACTACGCCCGGCCCTGAATTGCCGCCATCACGAAGCGCAAAACGGGTATCCAGGGAGAGCCCTCCCTTTTTCTGTCCCGCTTCTTTAGAGTGACATTCGTAGCAGGAATCTACGAGGACGGGCCGGATCTTCGTCTCAAAAAACGCGGCCTGCTCCGGTGAAATCGCCGATTGTCCGAAACCCCGGCCTGTTAATACGGTAAGTCCAAGCGCGATGGCCAGGAGTGTTTTGTTGGGAGGGTAAGGTGCCTTGGTTTCCATAAGATCTCTTTGTTCATCACTTAGATTTCCCCGGAGTTTTGTGACCAAGTTTTTGAATTAATTTTTCCCGGGACCGGAATCAGAGGCATCCACAACTACCCGAATGATATCGAACGACTTTCGCGAGCCCGCCAGATCGACGCTGAGCGTGTGCATGTCTTTGCTTAGCTCAATCCGGTCACCATTCGGTCTACCTGTCAATTCCAGCTCTCGGTTTGGATGCGCTTCGCCAGTCTTCCTACTCGAGAACAGACCGGCACTGGCCTTAAACTCCTCATGGAGAACGATGAGACCCGCGACAGGATGATCGAACCTGATTGTTCCTTTCAAGCGGCCCGGAGAGCGGCGTGAAAACACTTCCTCGGGCCGGTATTGGAGAATGTAGCTTCTGAGTGGACTTCCCGCCGGAATCTCGGCCGGGGAGAGTTGATCCAGCTCGCTCACATTTCCGGCCCTTGAGATATTCACCTTCAGCGGTTCGCTGAGCTTTTGGCGGTAGCCGTCTGCAACAATAGAGATATGATCGTTGCTCATTTGCAGCCCCAGACGGCGTGGCCATGGCGGAGCTAGTTTGAACGTTCCAGTGGAACCTTCGATTCCAGATGAAATCGGCCAGAGTTTTTCGTAGGGCGTGAGATCAAGAGGAACGGATTCAACAGAACGTTCCGGTGTGACGACCACCTCCTCACCTTCGATTAACCTCTTAATGGTGCCGGACGCCGGTTCCTCGACTTCCACTTCGCCATCAAACACGGACACATGTGAGGCTCCGTCTGAGTCGAGATGAACTCCGAACGCGGTACCCAGGTCCGTAATCTGCGCGCTTGGGGTATCGACCCGAAAACCTTCCGCTCCCGGCGGAACATTGGCAGTGAGTAAACCCGAGCTGAGGAGCATGAGATCGCCCTTGATCAGTTCGAAATCTGCTGGTCCCTGGAGCGTGACCTCCACACCGCTGTCGAACAAGATCCGCAGCATGCCGGAATCCAATTGAACTGCTCCGGCTCCTCTTCGCTCTCCGGCTTTCAAGCTGGTTCCCTCCACTCGGACGATCCTCACAAAAGTGTCGGTGTTTTGATTCGAGTTCGAGAACTGCCAGATTCCGAAAAACAGTACTACCGCGGCAGCCGTTGCAGCGATCGCCCACCATGAAGCGGGGAAGGGGATGATCTTTTCCGCTTCTTCCGACTTCATCGCGCTCATTTCGCTTTGCAGTCGGTCGTGCAGCATCGAAGCCATTGCGAACCTTCGGGCATTCGCAGGATCCGCCTTGATCCAATCCGCCAGTGCCGCCATCTCATCACTGGAGAGGGACTCATCCAGGTAGGCGTTGATTTCATCTTCCATTTCGTCACTCATTGGCCAAGCCCCTCCGTTGCCGCCTTGCGCTCGACACACTTGCGAAGTTGTTCTCGAATCCTCTGGAGTGCCTTGCGAACCGCCGTCCCCGGCAATCCGATTGCCTCGCTAATCGTCGCCGGCTTCAGTTCGTCCTGGTAGCGCATTTCGCACAGTTGCCGTCCTCGTCCGTCGAGTTCCTGAACGCATTCCTGGAGGAACTCCATTTGTTGCAGTTCCCCGGAAGACGCGCTTGCAAAGGCCGATTCCACGCACGCTACCGTCTCGTTATCGAACACGAGCCGCTCTCGATCACGTTTCCGTTTGCGGAGGTAGGTCTTGAATTGATTCCGCGCTACGCCAAGCGCCCATTGTGGAAACGGTCGATTTGGATCGTAAGAGTCAAAGGACTCGAATATCGCGACTGCGATTTCCTGCATCAGATCGTCACGATCTCGAAAATCGCGCACGACCGAAGTCACGAACGCAGAGACTCGTGGCTGTGCCAGGGTCCAGAGGCGGGTGACTTGCCGGGTAGATTCGTCGATATTTTGAGCCATTCACTTACCACTTAAACATCGACACCGTTTTGTGACTGGTTTTTTTTAAAAGAACTGACGGGTGACCTTTTGAGAGTTCAAAGAATCGGTGGTCCTTAAGCCATTGAGCGAGGTCGTAGTAGAACAATGACACAAGCCTTTGTCGATGCTTCGGGGGAATGTGCCTGGACGTCTCATCGCTCCTGTTCAGCCATGGAGGAACTGGCCGTGTTTTCGGGAAATTCCTCAAGCTCCTCAGCTCTTCACTTTTTCGATCAGAAATTCCTCAAGTGAACCGTAAGGATCGTCTTCCGGAATCACATCGGGACCAGTGACAATACACTCAAGATCGAACTTGTTCATTGCCTCCTGGAGCCTGAGGCCGAGCTTCACGTGATGGACCCATTCGCTCGAACCCGTCTCGACGGTGACGATTGTGTTAGGGCGGCTGTAGATCATGTAGACGGGCACATCGTCTTTCGTGAGATGATTAATGCTTGATGCGTCTACCATGAGACTTTTTACGCTGTCACTTTCCCAATCGGATTCCGACTCAATTCCGTAAAATGCCGGGAGGGCAGGCCCCGGCTCCATATCAGGAACGCCGAACCATTCGCGAAAGACATTGATGTCGTAGGTGGATTGACCATTCATCGTTCCAGCAGCAACGATGCGAGTGGATTGGCGCGAGATGGGATCGTCGCTGTCAGGATCGGCGAGATCTTCGTGAAAGCCCAACCAGAGCGAAATACCTGCCCCGGCGGAGCCCCCGTAGCAGGCGATTCTTTCCGGGTCGATATTCCATCCCGCAGCGCGGTGGCGGATCGTCTGAAGCCCGCGAGCAGCGTCGTTCATCATGATTGGATACGGGCCGACATCGGAAAGCCGATAGTTCATCGCCGCGAAGGCGACGCCGGATTTCAGGTATTTGTCGACGACTGAGGGCGGCGCTGCAGACTTGTCACCGCTGCGGAAGCCTCCGCCATGGATGAAGATTACCAGAGGCGTTGGCTCCGTTGCGTCCGGAACGAGCCAGATATCGAAAGCTTGCTTCTCATGATCGCCGTAGGCAATGTCGGCGTGGCTCGGCTCGGCGCCACCGCGCCGTTTGTTGTTCGGTTTCTCCATGCCTTCTCTACGCTTGCGAAAAAAGGCGACGGCTTCCTCTCTGCTAAGAGACCCATCCTTGTTGGCGTCACTCTGCGGGAATTTCTTGAGGATTCCCGCCAGGCGCTCATTGGGGCTAAGTTGTTTTTTGGTCTCGGGCTCCTGGCTGAATCCGAGATCACATACGAAAAGAATGAGAAGAATAAACTGACTTAGCTTCATGCAATAATTTGGATGGTCTTATATCGGATTAAACTCCTTGATCAGGCAATGGTCTCGCTCCTTTCTCGAATGGCAGGAAATACGATTGCTTCAATTTGTTTCGTATGCCAGCGGCCATGACAATGCTTTCCGATCAGGGGCACAATGGATTTTCTATCGATGACGATACATATAGGATTGGTTGAGAGATTTGATGAAGTTTAACAGCAAATAAAGAGCATCGGAGATACCCGATACCCTTTGTAAGGGCCCACGATTATCGCGCTTCAGCGATTCAGCAAACCGGGCTTGCCCACCCGATTGTCGAGCGCAGGAAAGAAGGGGAGGTGTGGCGCGTTCAATCAACTTGTTACTTGTGCTTGATCAGGAGTGCCGCCGTATCTTTTGCTGCCTGATCGCTGGTTGAGGTGGAAGTCAATTTTGCGGTGTAGTTTCTCTTCAACCAGACCGTTCTTCTTTTTCTTCCCCGCACCTTCTTCACTTTCTTCAGCCTGCTACGTGATGGTTTGCAGATCACTCGAAAGACCTGGTGCTCCGGTGGTGCGATGGAATCCGTAGTGAACACTCCCTGTTTGATGGCCGCAGTTTCATTGTTGGCGCCGAGGAAGTAGCTTATCTTGAAGTAGGCGTTCCCGATTGGGCCCTTGAGGGTGAAGGTGTCGTCGTGAACCCCATCATTTTGAATAAACCAGAAGGCAGTGACGGGTCTCGCCTTTCGGGATATGCGGGTGAGTTTCTGTCCTCCGCCCGTTGCGTTGTAGATATTATCCCCGCTGGCAGCAAAGATGTTCGTGTTCTTGCCGATTAAATTGTCTGGTTGATCGTCCGGTTGAAATTTGATCATTCTTCCGATGAAAATATCACGACTCATGTTGGTATCGTTGGGGACGAGGTTCCCGGCCAGAGATGAAAAGATGACTGCACTTCCATCATCGGTGAAATCCGGGAAACCGTCGCTGTTTCCGTTGGGATTCGCTCCATTGAGTCCGACGGATACCAAAGCAATTTTCCCGCTTGCCAAGTCTTTGACGTAGAGGTCATAGACACCGCTATCACTCGGCTCCCAGAGGAGATTGTTCGCGTCGGTGGTGAAACCGACGACAGCTCCGTTTCCAGAAATTCGGGCATTATTAGAAGTGAAACCGTTTGCCGGGGTTCCTGCAACGTTCGCCGATACGAGAGTAGTCGTGTCTCCACTGCGGTCGAAGAGATAGATGTCGTAGCCCATACTGGTTTCGATAGGAACGAGGTTGGATGCCGAACTTGCGTAGACGACCAGATTGCCGTCTGCGCTGACACTGGGAAATAAGCAGTCCCCGTTCGGCTCGGCACCCGCAGCGGTTTTGGATGCCAGGAAGGTGCTATTGCTCATGAGATCCCTGCCGAAGATATTCGGGTTTCCACTGGTGACTCCGGGAACGAGATTGGTGGCGGAAGAGAGAAAGAAAACCACGCTGCCGTTTTCGGCAATCGCAGGAGAGGAGGACTCTCCACCGGAGGCCTCCGCAGACAATGGTCCGAGGTTCAAACGAACGGTGCTATTTGCAATTCGATCATGTAGGAATATGTCTTCATTGCCGTTGTTGTCTCCCACGATGAGATCGTCGGAACCGGAGCTGAAAGCGACATAGCGCCCGTTACCGGTGATCGAGGGGCTGGTTGAGCCGGCAAACCCACTGGTGGATTGAGCCCCACCAGTCGCGACCGACACGCGGGTCGTGACACCGTTGACCACATCTCGAACGAAAATGTCGGACAAAGAGTTGGTATCAATACCGGCCCCAAGCAGATCGCTTGCCCGGGATTCAAACGCGACGAACCGCCCGTCTGCAGATATCGCCGGACTGGTCGAATTTTCATCAGGATCTCCGCCAGTTGCATCCACCGAGACCCGGGAAACGACGTTCGTATTCAGATCGCGCAGGTAGACATCATGAAGACCGTTGTTGTCTGATGGATCCAGAGCAGAGTCGGTCGACCACACTGCGAAGTTGCCATCGGCCGAAATTCGAGCCCCGCCGGGGAAAGGCCCGGAAGCCTGGTTGCCCATGGTGTCGAGGTTGATTCTCTCAATGGCCTGGGCGGACAGACTCCATCCAGCAAGGAGGAGGCTTGCCGTAAGAATGCCGGTTCGCGAGTTTCGAAGGAATGAGGGTGTTTTCATCCCCGAAAAATCGGGCTGCTATTCCATTCCAGCTCTCCAGCTGTTGCTTTAAAAAGCGCACCTATTGGTAAAACTAAATGGGACGAATCAGATGTGGTGGGTCAAGAATTATGCGTAGGCTTCGACTGGTAATCCACGATCTTGAAGGATGCTTAATCTCTATCAGTTCACCATTTTCAAATAGGCGGCGAGGTCGGCCAGGTTTTGAGCATTCATCCCCAATTGATCAGCGGAAAGCATCAGGGAACCTTTGAAATTGGAAACCTTCTCCACTTGCGACTTCGGAATAATTTGAGTCAAACCTCCCATGGATTGGATAATAACCGGATCCTGCCGGCTGATGGCAAGACCGTGGATGTATCCCTTATCGTCTTTCAGCTTTACGCTGGCTCCATTGAAGCCATGAGCAATTTCGGCTGCGGGATCTATCACGGCACGATAGAAGGCTTCGAGACCCTGATCGGTGATCCATTTCCGGAGATCGGGGCCGTAGGCGATTCCGTTGCCTTCGATTTTGTGACAGGTGTAGCACCGGACAGCCTGCGCTCTTCCGGTATCGGGATCGCCGGTCAATTTCAGGATTTCTGCAATTGGAGGCAGTGTTGACTCACCATTGGGCTTCGGCATCGCCATAGGAGTGATTGTGACATTTTCGGGATCGTAGATACCAAGCTCTTTCAGCTTGTCCTGCACTCCAAAGGACTCCCATTCGCCCCATGCCCGCGCAAGGAGCCAGCGCTTTGCTGGGAGGTTTTCGGTAGCTGCCAGTTTCGCCATCGCATCGGCAGAAGCCTGGCTTCGGGTAAATGCGAGAGTTTCGACAGCGAGGGCTCGTTGCGCATCGGTTAGTGTTTCGTCCTTGGCTCGAACAACGAGAGCAGGCACAGCCGCCTCCACTTGCAAACGCCAGGAAATCCGGGCAAACTGGTCGCTCCATTCACTTGGAGAATCGCCTCCCATTTTGCCTTCCAGTTGTTCCCAGATATCCGCCTCTGCTGTTTCTGCGGCAAGACCACATGCTTCCAGATAGGTGCGATCGTCTTTGGGTAAACGGGTCAGTAAAGAAACTACCCAATCAGTTTTCTCAGCAGCATCAATATAGCGAAGAGACACAGCGACTTCCCGGCGGACGGCAGGGGAGTTGTCTTCAACGAGCCGGTTCATGGTCGATTTGTCGAATTTGTATTCGGCATTGCGGAGCACGCGGTAGGCAAGCAGGCGATCGCTATCGTCTTTCGATGTCAGCATTTCCGTCACCTTCGCAATTCCCTTTTCACCCGCAAAAGGAAGCAGCCACGTCGCGCGCGCCTGAACGAATGGGTTCTCGTTTTCTGAAACTATTTTCACGGCAGGAAGCAAATCTTCTCCCATCGCCTTCAGCGCGACCCAACCAGCATCACGGATGTTGGGAGACGGGCTGCTCAAGAGACTCGCAGGATCTTTCTTGTAATTTTCAGGTGGTGAAAACCCTTTCGGTGCAATTCGGTAGATCGTGCCGGAAAGACTTTCATCGCGATCAGCGTGACCACCGACGCCGAGGTCAAACCAGTCACTGACATAGAGTGCCCCATCCGCACCGATCATGACATCGGAAGGACGGAAGAGCGTCCCGGGTTTCGCTTTCATAAAGTCGGTTCGCTCCATGGCAAAACCGGCACCATCGCGTTTTGGCTGATATCCAAAGATAACCTGACCACGAGCTTCGCAGCTGAGCAGGGTTCCATTGTACTTTTCAGGGAGCGCACCATTCTCGTAGAAAGTGATTCCTGTAGGAGAACCGCTACCATAAACATCTCCGGGAGGCGTCGTTCCCGGGGAGTCCTGCCTCCAGTGAGCATCCGGAATAGATTGGCCGGGGCGCTGATCCGCTTGCCAGGTGCGCTTTCCATCGCGGGAAAAGAATCCGAAAAATGCGCCTTCCATCATCCAACTGACCCGACAAGCCGGAGGATCGTCGTTGTCATTTTGAAAAACATCTCCAAGGGAAGTGACGGTGTGTTCGTAGGAATTACGAAACCCGTGACCGATAACGGTCAGGCCCGTCGTATCTCGATTCATCCGCGCAGCAAAGCCACCGGTCCAAATTCGACCATCATCGCTCACGACACCACCGAGTTCGTGATTGTTGTTATAAAAGACTCCGCCACCGCCTTGATAGGGCCCGCCGATTGAATAGGTTTTCCCATCGCCGTCGGTGAACTTCGCTCCGCAATTTCCCTGATTGATATACCATTTCCCATCGGGACCTGCAGTTACTGCGTGGAGGCTATGGTCGTGCTGACGGCCGTTAAAACCGCTCAATAAATTCTCCCGCTTGTCGACGCTGGTATCGAATTTAAGATCCCGGTTTACGTCCGTATAAATGATCAGGTTAGGTGGTTGAGACACGATTATTTTGTTGTCCATCACCGCGATTCCCAGCGGGGCCTCGAGTTCTGGATCCTGGACGAAAGTGTGCTCACTGTCGGCTTTTCCATCGCCTGTTGTATCCTGTAAGACGACGACACGGTCACCTTCAGGGCGCCGGCCTTTGTGTCTACGATAGTTGACTCCCTCGGTTACCCAGATTCGCCCCTGGGCATCGGTGTCCATGTTCGTCGGATTGAACAACATCGGTGTCGTCGCCCAAACTGTGACTTCGAGGTCATCAGGAACGATGAACTGGTCTGCCGCGACTTTTTGTGGATCGAGATTCTTTGGATCAAAATTACTTGCCGCTGAAGCAGGACTCTCCGCACCTGCTGGAGGAGCCGATGTGTATACCAGAAAACGAACTTTCGCCGGAGTCGATTTTCCGCCGCGAATCGCTCCGCCGTCGTCGAGAGCAACTTTCCCTGTCAATCTTACGGCAGGCTTAGGCAGTTTAAAATAGATCGCCGATGGTGCGTGCGTTCCAATTCCTTTGCTGAAATCTTTTCCGTCGACGATCAGCTTCTGATTTTGATAGTTCTTGTTCTTCCGGGTTTGGCCGACGGATTTTGCAGAATCCCAATCCAGCTCAGTGAGTGACATCTTTGTTCCGTCGGCAAACTCGATCATGGGTTCGAGCCAGTCCGACCAGTCGTGGGAGGTGTTGCCCTCATTTGATACAAGCAGGTAGAGCTCTTTCGATTTTCCAAGGTCGACATCCAAACTTGCGATGCGTTCCTTTGCTCCGCTTTTCATCACAGGGCTTTCGTAGGCAGCTGGAGGACCGGCTTTTGCAGGAGCAGGTCGCGGCGCTTTTTTCTTTTTGGCGCCTTTCGCCTTTTTCTCTGCCTCCCGTTTTTTGAGGTCCTCCATCGTGACGAAATCCGCAGGAGGCAATGCCATAAATTCTTCGACCTTTGGAAGAGGGATTCGTGGATTCGGCTTTCCGTAATCGTCCAGGTTGGCATTCAGCTCATCTTCCGTGAGCGGCTTGGATTGCACACCGCCCTGAGGAACTTCCATCCCCGCGACCCAGACAATAGCGTTCAGTGCAATTTTTCGAAAGCCATCGATGGCCCAGTTCCGATGGTAGTGTCCTCCGGTAAATCCGACACCCCGGCCGCCATCTTCGCGCTCGACGCCCCACATTAAAGTTTGTGGTTTCTCCAATCCCTTGATCCCATTCTCATTCCACAAATTGATGATCCGCTTTAATCGCTCTTTCGTTGGAACGGCGGTAACAAGATCTAAAACCTCGCCGCGTTCCTCCCTGAATCGCATCGAGTAATAGAACTCATCGTAAGCCCGAACCAAATCGGTCACTCCATTGGAAATAGCATGATCCGGGAGAGTCTTCAGATCGGCCACCCAGTGCGGATTCACCGACCAGCCCGTTTCGAAGGCGCCACCGATCCATGGCTGGAAATATTGTTTTCCCTGTTCAGCACTTGGATGCACCGCGTAGTGCATGAACATCAAACCGACGCCGGACTTCGTTAACTCGTCCGTTTTCGCCCAGCCTTTCCCGACCACCTTGGTGCTGTCCGAATAGATAATTACCGCATCAACGCCATCGAAGGCCGATTCATCTTCCGGCCAGCCCTGGATGACTGTGGCTTCGATTTCGAGACCGCTCTGCTCATTCAGTGCCTTCGCCAGAAGTAGACACCCGGCATTGAATTCATGATCACCCGAAGCATGACTGCGGGGTCCGGCAAGGAACAGGATTTTGGTTGGTTCGGCAGCAAATGTTGCCGAAACGGCAAGAGCACAGACCAATGCGCAGAGGAGGGGCTTGAGAAGGAGCTTCATAAAATGTAACAAACAACAGAGTTTGTTCGATGAATCAACCTGAATCAACGGTATCTGATCGAGGAATAAGGCCGGGTGATTCGAAGATTCGTCGATTGATTCAGAGGGAGCAGGGATTCAGTGCTTCTTTTATTCAAGAGTGGATTCCCGTCAAAGACTAAGTAGTCTAGCAACAATTCAATCAAGATGATCGAATTGATATGAAAACTCCTCTCGCAGCCATCGCAATTTCACTCTCGCTCTTTCCGGTGATCAGCATTTTCGGCGAAGACTCTCTTCAGCCCTATACGGAAGAGAATGTGGCAACAAATGTCCTCGATCTCTGGAAAGATGTGGATGCCCGAAAGGACCCGCTCGAAACTGAAATCGTCAAAGAATGGATCGAAGAGGGGGTCGTCTGTCGCTACGTGACTTTTAAAGTTGGCACATTCAAAGGAAAGGAATCACGGATCGCTGCTTTTTACACTTTTCCGGAAGGAGCCAGGGATGCGCCTGCGATCGTATGGGCCCATGGTGGCGGGCAACGTGCCGAGTTGGAGCACGGGAAATACGTGGCGAAGCAGGGATATGCCATGGTCGACATCAATTGGGGCGGTCGGGAACTTGTCGAGGGAATCAAAAAAAACACAGACTGGGGCGCGGTCGATCCGAGCCAGGGGCCTCAATTTTATCCAGGAGCAAAGCGTGAGCGGACCAAGCTGGATCTCCTGCCTGATGAATTCACCATTGATCCCGTCACCAGCCCAAGGAACGGCAATTGGTTCCTGCTTGCTTACGCAGGGAGACGCGCGATCACTTTTCTCGAACAGCAGCCTGAAGTCGATCCCAATAAAATTGGATTCACCGGCTTTTCCATGGGTGGAAACATCACGTCTTATGTAGCGATCGATAAGCGTCTCAAAGCGGTTGTGCCCATGGTTGGTGGTGCGGGTTACATCACGAAGGACTCGGCCGGAATTCCGAATTCCAGCATGGCGCGGGCCTTTCGGGATCATGTTGAGCTATTTGCCGACACCAACGAATCGCAGTCATATTATGCGCATACGACCTGTCCTGTATTGCTCCTGAGTGCGAGCGACGATTTCCACTCCCGCTTCGAGTTCATCTATCAGTGTCTGGATGCGCTGCCTCATGATAACTGGAGGGTGAGTCAGCACATGCACATCAGTCACAATCTCGGCCCGGCACAATGGATACTGATGAACCGGTGGTTCGATAAGTATCTCAAGGGAGAGGAGTTCGAAATTCCCCGGACGGCTGCCTCTGAGTTGATAGTCCATTCCGAAAGCGAGACAGCGAAGTTTGTTGTCACACCGGACAAGGCTGATCAGTTGGTCGCCCTCGCCATTTACTACAGCCACGATCCCAATCCGAAATCCCGGTTTTGGATTTCTGCCGAGGCTGAGGAAAACGGTGGAGTCTGGACCGCTTCCTTGCCCATTCGTGAAGACCTTCCTCTCTATGCCTTTGCAAACTGCAGCTATCCACTCGACGAACCGGTCGTGGCTTTTCAGGGAACCGCTTCGAATTTCACCATAACTTCAGCAATAGGGGCCCACTCTCCTAAAACCATCAAGCCGGAACGCCTTTTCGAGGAAGCTGTAGATCAATCCGTCTTTTCCGATTTGGAAAAGAGCGGTCTCCGGGATTGGGGAGTCAGCTCTCGAAGCGGCATCACCACTTTCAAGTTTCGGGATCCACGATCTGCAACACCCAGTCCGGACACGGTCATGAAAGTGACTGTCAAGGTTCCTCGCGAGCGTATGAGCTACCGCTTCAGGGTGACGAAGAACAAATACATCGCTGACTCCAAAGATCCCCAAACCACCTGGTTTGCGTCCAGGCAAATGACGAAGATGGCGCGCCAAGAAATTCTCCTGAAAGCCTCAGATTTTATGGATCGGGAGAAAATCGAGATGGATGACTGGTCGAATATCGCCACTTTCACTTTCGAAATTTACGATGGCGCCGCCAAGGAAAGCCTTCAGTTCAGCAACAAAGCGAATCATGGTTTGATTTCAAAAATCGAGTGGGTGAAATAGGGAGTGAAAGTGCCAATTCAACCGTTCTACGCACCAACGCAAATAATTCGAGAGATTGAGAATTTTACCAGATTCAACCAAATTAGAGGTGACTCACGAAGTGGAGGCCTAGCAACTCGAACTCATCACATCGTCAATTTTATGAAGACCTTATCTTTCTTTTTTCTCCTCTGCCTCGGATTCTGTTTCGGCCAGCAGGCAATTTCTGCTGAGCGAGCTCCCAACATCATCTTCATTTTGATTGATGATCAGGGATACTACGACCTGGGTTGTTACGGAGCGACGGAGATTAAGACGCCCCGAATTGATGCGATGGCCAAAGCTGGAACGCGTTTCACAGACTACTATGCCGCCGCTCCAATTTGCAGTCCTTCGCGCGCCGGATTTTTGACGGGGTGTTATCCGCGCCGGGTCGGAAACCATGTATGGGTGCACCGCGCGGATTCAAACACGGGGATTCATCCTGACGAACTGACAATCGCTGAGCTGTTGAAAGACAATGGTTACGCAACGGCTTGCATTGGGAAATGGCATCTTGGGTTTCATGAGCCCTTCCTGCCTCGCAAGCAGGGCTTCGATCATTACTTTGGACTGCTCCACAATTTAGATCCAGTAGAAGTTGTCTATTTCGAAGATGACGGAGGCGTTCCTCTGATGCGAAACGGTGAGGTGGTGAAGCGTCCTGTAGATCCTGCGGAGTTGACCAAAGCCTATACCGATGAGGCCATTCAGTTCATCGAGAAAAACAAGGAGGGACCGTTCTTTATCTATCTGCCGCACACGATGCTACACAACCCGCTTGGCGTGAGTGAAGAATTTCAGGGTAGTTCAAACTGGGGTGAATACGGTGATGCGATTCAGGAACTCGATCACAACGTCGGTCGCATCTTTGATTCACTGACAGAGCAGGGCATCGATGACAACACCATTGTTGTCTATGCCTCTGACAATGGTCGCGGACCGGGGCGCACACCCGAGCAGAAGATTCGAGGTCGCAAGCTTTCCACCTACGAAGGCGGCATTCGCGTGCCTGCAATTGCGTGGGGCCCGGGGCTCGGCTTGCAAGCTGGCGAAGAATCAGCAATGCTGGTCCACGCAATGGATTGGTATCCAACTCTTGCTAGTTTTGCAGGGGTCAAAGTGCCCGGTGAACGAGTGATCGATGGTCGCGACATCAGCCCCTTGTTGAAGGGGGAAACCAAAGTCGTGCCTCACGCCGGCATGAAACTATCGATCAACGCAGCAGTTCAAATGCGGCGTCCGTGGAAGCCCGATGGGGAATGGGCGTCCATCATTCAGCGTAACGAATACAACAACGCCTTCTTTTATCACGGCAGTCACGGCGCGCTGGCTGCTGTTCGATGGAGAAACTGGAAACTGTATTTGAATCCCTCTTTGCAGTTGTATGATCTGGACAGCGATCCGGGCGAATCGAAGCTCGTGCGGAATAAGGACATCATTCGAAAGTTGCGCGGTATGACCGTTTTGTTTCAGGAAGAAATGCGGCGCGATGCGCGACCAGCGGGTGAAGCGCCGCCATCAGCTCGCCCCGATGGGCGAACTGAGATTCCTCAGGCGACACTGGACAGCCTCGATTCGCACCATGACGTGACCTACGCGCGCTACGGTGATCGCACACTCGAGATGGACATCTTCCGGCCCAAGGGCGCTTGGGGCGAATTGCCGGCAATCGTTTGTGTTCACGGCGGAGGCTGGGGGAAAGGGAGTAAGATCAATCATACTAAACCTGCCCAGGCACTCGCGGCGCGCGGGTTTGTCACCGCAACAATCTCCTACCGCTTGAGTGGTGAAAAGCCATTTCCGGCTCAGATTCAGGACTGCAAAGCCGCAGTTAGGTTCCTGCGATCCAGGGCCAAAGAATATGGTATTGATCCCGACAATATCGGCGCAATCGGTCATTCAGCCGGCGGGCATTTAGTGGCATTGTTAGCGACTTCAGGAGAAGCTGAAGAGCTCGAAGGGGAAGGCGGTAATGCCGGTTTCAGTAGTTCAATTCAGGCGGCAGTGCCCATGGGCGCTCAGACGCACTTGATGTCGGAAAGAAATCGGGGGATCTCAGCGGAAAAAGAGATTTGGCAGAAGTTTCTCAGCGGTTCACAAGACGAGCAAGCGGATACCTATCGTCTTGCCTCGCCGCTGGCACACCTCGACAAGAACGATCCACCTTGCTGGTTCATTACTGGCGAGAAGGACGATCCCAGTACTCATGCCGATGAATTCCGGGAGAAAATGAAAAAACTGGGAATCGAATCTCATCTAACGGTCATCGAAGGTGCGCCGCATCCCTTCACGGTTCAGCAAGCATGGTTCGATGAGATGCTCGAAACAGCAGCCCGTTTTTTTACGGAGAAATTAAAAAACCAGGACTCAAAAGGTCCGGGCAATTAAACGACTCATGAGCGAACAGTGTTGGTTCAACGCCCACCCCTTAATTCAAATATTCCTCAAAATAAAAATGAAGCCGGCAGGTTCTCCAGATAATGCCTGCTGCGAACTCTGCGTGTTCTCATAAGGCTGAGCATTCGTCATGTGGACCGGATATTGAACCGGGAGTCCAAGCCAGCTCTTTACTCCTCCCGAAAAAGAGGGCTGTCGATCACGGCAGCTATGGTGTCGACGATTCGATATTCCTTTTCAGCCGACTTCGCAAGAATGTTAGAGATTGCCACAAAGTCGGTATCATCCGGCTCGATGCCGTTGGCGTAGGTCAATAACTTGGTAATAAAGCAGCGGACAAAACGATCCCGGTTGGCGTCGGTCACAAGCAACTTCCGGAATTCGGTAATGTCCTTATACTCACTTCCATTTCGAAATTTTGCTCCGGCATCAACCGGGATGGTGACAGGCTCCGGGGAAGATTGCTTCCCTTTCTTCGTTGCAGGAGCTTCAGCGTCCCCGCTCAGGGGAGCCGCATTTGGCGCGGTATAAAATTCCCGCCATGCGCCGGTGGGGTCAAAGTTTTCAAAGGCGTATCCCCAGGGATCAATCGCTTTGTGGCAACTTGCACAACTCGCATCGGTCGTGTGAGCTGCGAGGATCTCTTTGATGGTTTTTGCCTGCCTGACATCAGGTTCGGTGATGACGACATCCGGCGGTGGTGGAGTTGGGTGAATCCCCAGAAGATTCTCCATCACGTAGATCGCGCGGTGAATTGGGGACGTCGAAAGACTGTCTGCTGTTGAGGTGAGAAAAGCTCCCATCCCGGTCAGTCCACCGCGGCGACCGTCGGTGAATGCATACTTACGAAGTTTTGAATCTTCGGGCACATTATCCACCTGATAGATTTTGGCGAGATCTGCATTAATGAAGCTGTAGTCGGCGGAAAGAAATTCGGGCAGTGGGAGATTCTCTTCAATTGCGTGTCGAAAGAATGCCAGTACTTCATTGACCATATCCTCACTGACATTTTTCTTGTGATAGAAGGGGTATTGCTCGGGATCGGGAGACATGAAGTTGATGTCATCCAGTTCAAGCCAGGCTTTCGGGAACATTCGCGTGAAGTCGTTGGCGCTTGAGGTGCCGAATAGATTTTGGACGTAGCCTTGAACTTGCGGGTAGGTTTGCAATTCTCCCCGGCCAACCATTTTATGAAGGTCTTCATCTGGCAAAGTGCCTTGGAGGAAATAGCTCAGCTTTGAGGCAAAACGATCCGGCGCGGCGACGTCCTCGGTGTTGAGAAGAACGAATGCCGGGGATACGAGTATCGATACAATACCTTCTTTGAGAGCTTCGATATCGTTGGAGGTCCGGGCCTTCACATTTACCAGAGCGATGATGTCATCCAGCTCGCCGTCGCGAAGAGGCCGCCGCCAGGCACGCTCTGCAATTGGACTCAGTATGGCCTTGGCGTTTGCCACCTTCGGATCTTCACCGAGTAATGCGATCTGTCGCTTCGGAGGCCAGCTTTCATAGAGGGGGCCTTCAAGTTCAGCACCAAACAAGCGGGGCCGGGGACCTTGCCAGGAACCTGTCCAATGAACCCATCGCTTAGCGCCTGTGTTATAGTGGCGGTATTTTGGATTTCCAATCTGATCGATGCGTAGTTGATACCTTTCCGGATCATGGTCTTTCAAATACTGACCGCCAATTGCGTATTGGAATTTGAAGTTCCCATTCCCTTTCATTCGCAGGCCGTCAGTCGGGTTATACAGTTCGAGGCGGGTGCCTTCCGCGATCCACTCGTTCAGTTCAATTACCGTTTCTTCTTCGTCGGGAAGATCGACAATTCGCACACGGTCACCGAGGCGAATCTTCAATTGAACGGGATCGCCGTGGTAGACTCCTGTGTCTTGGCTGGCGTAGAGAAATCGATCCATTCCGGTCGCCCTTATCTTTATTCGATAGTAGCCGGTCGCGGGAGCCGTCTCGAAACCAGCAAAGTAGGCGAGTAATTTTGGATCAAGAAAATCGAAGTGGGGAACTCTCTTTCGCGGAGCGGTTCTTCTGGCTTGGTTCGCTTGATGCAGGCTGGTTCGGATGATGTCCCTCGCCTCGATTGGGTAGTGCCGAGCTGAAGGCTGCTCACCTGACAGAATCGTAGCGTTGACGATTTTCCGCACCGCTTCGAGATATTGCTCGAGGTGGAATCGACTGAAGCCCAGGGTTTCAGCGTGAGTATCAAACCCATGCATCAGTGAATCACCAATCAAATTTGAGGTCGGCAAATGGGTCCCTATATCTTCGAGGAGAAGCGCGTCGCGAACACTGTTGGCGAACTCACGATTGTTGAGGCGCCGGGGCGGGGCTTGTTTCGAAAATTTGGATTCCGCCGCATAGCTTCGAATCTTTTTGTCGAGATAGTTGACCAAGTTCTTTCGGTCCGAATCACTCAGTTTACTATCATCCTCAGGAGGCATCTCCCCGGCGGAAACGAGATCAAGGCAATCGAGCCAGCGATCATAATTTTCACTGGTGGGCGCGGAGCCGAGGAAAGAGACTTCAAATTTGCCTTTCGATTTTTTGTCGTTGTGGCAATCAGAGCAATGCGTTTTCAGCAGCGCTTCATCCCCGCGAACCTGGCCCGCAAACAGGACAGCGAAAGTGAAGAGGAGAATTTTATGCATAAGCGAGATCAAAAGTTCCGGTGCTGGTATTGAATGAATCCCGCTCAACGCCAAATCGCTGCAGCAATGTCAGGTAGAGATTACACAAGGGCATACTCGCTCCGTTCAATCCTGCATCGACGTGTCCGAGATGTTTAAACCCGCCCCCGGCGACAAAGATAGGCAGATTCCGGTTCGAATGGGTTCCGCCATAACCCATCCCGCTACCGAAAACGACAATGGTGTGATCCAGCATCGTTCCATCAGCATTGGGTTCTTTAATCGAATCCAGCTTTTTCAGAAACCTCGAGAGCTGAGCGATTTGGAAGGTCTCGATTGCGACGAGTTCCGCAGTAACATTGTCCATCTTGCCGTTGTGAGTGCAGCCGTGGTAGCTGCGAGTCACACCTCCGACATCCGTGTAGCTGAGATCTCTCGGGAAGGCGACATTGGCCACCCGGGTCAGATCAGTTTCGAAGGCATAGGCGATCATGTCGAAAATAGCATGATAGCGATTTTCGATTGTTACCTCAGAGTGATTCACGTGAGCTGAGATATCGAATGTTGGTTTTTCGGTTTTGATCCAATTCAATCGATTGGAGAAGTTCTTTTCCAATTCGCGAACCGATGTTTGATACTGATCGAGCCTATCCATGTCAGCATTGCTGACGACGGTCTTCATCCTCGAGAATTGTTTGCCAACCGTATCGAGAATACTGCCATTCTGCTCGATCAAATTGCGACGGCTTGCCTTCTGCTGATCCGACAGGTTGAGAAACAGGTGATCAAACAATGCCAGGGGATCGGTAAAAGGAGCGTCCTCCACTCCGTTCGAAGTCCAACTCATCCGAATTCCACTGTCCAGCCCGGCCCCGATCACAGGGTAGCGAACTTTTACACCGACATGACGCGCCATGACCTGATCGACTGACATGTTTTTTTCGGGAAATGCGAGAGCATCCTCCGGCAGAACTCCGCTGAGAAAGGAAACTTCACGTCCGTGGCCACTCACCATATTGTGATCGGTATGGGACAGGATTGTGAGCCGGTCTTTCAACCAGTCGAGGGACTGAAGAGTGGGGGAGAGAGGTGCGTCTTTTCCCAACTCCTTAGGGAAGAAGTAGTCCGGATGCATCCCGAACGGATTCCCGGCTACGAGGAATCGCGTCGGAGCGGTTTCGCCGGCAAAGCATTCGGATTCCAAAAACGGAAGGGCCAGAGTTCCACCCAGACCTTTTATGAATTTTCGTCGATTAGCTTTCATAATCAGAGATAGGGGAGATTACGGAAAGAAGAAGCAGAATCAAGGTGCGTCACAAGGTGAATCTCATGCACCATGAGGCCCTCCTCCGCAAAAGGCGGGAACGCAATTCGAGCAGTTGACCTGATTTGTCGCAGTCGCTAGTGTCTGGCCATGCGATATTCTCTCTTCTGTGTTCTTGCCATTCTCGGCACTATCTTGCCTGCTCAATCAGCGGACGAGCGTCCGAATATGCTGGTGATCCTGACCGATGACCAACGCTACGATGCGATGGGATGCATGGATCATCCTTTCCTTGAAACACCGCACATGGACCGGATCGCAAAAGAGGGCGTTCATTTCAAAAATGCCGTGGTCACCACTTCACTGTGTTCTCCGAGCCGTGCTTCGATTCTGACGGGGATGTATGTCCACAACCATCGCGTGGTCGACAATTACAATCCAATTCCAGAAGGGCTGACTTATTTCCCTAAATATCTGCAGGAGAGTGGCTATGAAACGGCCTTTGTCGGGAAATGGCACATGGGCGGGATGATCGATCACCAACAGCCCGGTTTTGACTATTGGGTTTCATTCAAAGGACAGGGCGTCTATTTCGCGGATCCGGCTGAGGCCAAGGTTAAAGGGCGTTACGTTCCGCAAGTGAGCCGTGAAGGCCTTAACGACAACGGAAAACGAGTGGAACAGAAGGGGTACATTACTGATTTGCTGACGGACTACGCAGGGGACTGGATGAAAGAACGCGACGGAGAGAAGCCCTGGCTGATGTATCTTTCCCATAAAGCGGTGCATGCGGATTTTCTCCCGCCAAATCGCCATGCTTATTGCTACGATAAGGAAACATTTGAGCGTCCAAAGACCTGGTTCGATATGCCTGATGCTTTTCGCGATGTTCCAATGTGGGTGAAGAATCAGCGCAACAGCCGCCATGGAGTGGAGTTCGCATATTATACCGGGTTGGACCTGGAGACTTACTACAAGCGCTACTGCGAAACGATCCGGGCGATTGACGACAGCACCGGCGCATTGATGAAGCTTCTCGAGGAAAATGGAGAACTGGACAATACGATCGTCCTTTATCTCAGTGACAACGGATTCCTCTTTGGGGAACAGGGGCTCATTGATAAACGCTGTGCCTATGATGCTTCTGTCAGGATCCCGATGATGCTGCGCTATCCGAAAGCGGTAAAGGCGGGGCAGGAGATCAAGCAGGTCGTAGCGAACATCGATGTGGGACCGACCATGTTGGACTTTGCCGGACTCGAGACTCCGAAACATATGGATGGCCGCAGTATGAAGCCTTTGATCACGGGGGAATCAGCCGACTGGCGCGACTACCTGCTCTACGAATATTATTGGGAAAGGAATTATCCCCAGACCCCAACGATGCATGCCGTTCTCGGCGAGCGATACAAATATGTTCGATATCACGGGATCTGGGATGTCGATCAACTCTTTGATCTCGAAAGCGACCCTGAGGAAAGGCTCAATCTCATCAATGATCCGAAGCATGCGGAAACGGTGACAAAACTGAACACAAGACTCTTTGAACTGCTGCGCGAGACAAACGGAACTGAGATGCCGATTCTGGAAGATCGCGGGACGAAGTTTCTCCATCGGAAAACGGGTGGGACCAAAGGTTCCGATTTCCCGAACTGGTTCTATCGTGAGCCCGATAAGGCAGAGTAGTAAGGGGTATTCGAATCCTTCGGATGGCTGATTCAGCAAGCGCGCGGGACGCTCACTTGGGTATTCCGCGCACATGCCCCGGATATTGTCGAAGTCGCTAAACTTGTGGCGAAATGAAGGATGATCAAAGTCTACCCGCCTTGCGCCTGCCCTTTCTGGCAACTTCTCACTTTCCACCTACGTTCCCCGAAACCATCCGCAAAACACCGGTCGCAAACTCTTTCGGTTTTTTATCCGCTTTTGATCGGTAGCAATGGAGTCTCACACGAAGGTCCTGCTTCGCCAGATTTCCAGGCAAGCGAATCGTGGCTACGAACTCTTTTCCATTCTTCACTTTGTGAAGATCGGCACCGGTTCCGCAATAGCCAATGCCGAAACTCTCCCATTCCATGGTTTCAGGATTCCTCGTGTCGATCTGGACAAAGGGAGAATCCAGGGAATGTCCGTAAACAAAGATGGATTTTGCTGAAACATTCCTGATCCTCACTTTTTGAGAATACCATCCATCTTTCAGCGCCTCAGCCTGGCCGACCGATTCGCCGGCAATCCAGGACTTGTCATCCGCATGAAGGAGGAAGCTGCTACTGAGGCTAAACAAGCAGCCGATGCAGAGAAGAGTGAACAAAACGGCTTTCTGTTGCTGAAGCCCCAAAAGAGTTAAAGACGCGTTTTTCACATATCAAATTCGCAGCAAACTCTGTGAGGGTCAATCATTTCTGAAACACGAGAAACTTTCGGCACACGAAGTTTACGAGAGCTGATGTGACAACGAAACCGAACTGGCCGATCCACTCATGAACTCCCTCGGAGATAAAAACGGGCCCTCCCAGAAGCCCCACGCCAAAGCTGAGGAAGGAAATGCCGGAGAACAATGCGAATTCGCGCCACTTCGAATGACGGCCCGGGGTGAAAACCCAGAGAATGTTCATTAGATAAGCAAACACATTGCTAAAAGGCCAGGAAATCAGATTGGCCAGCATCGAGTTGTGCTCACGGGATTCAGGGGACAATCCAGAGCTTTCCGCAATTGGCATGACAGACATGGTGAGCCCTACAAAGACAATGTGATGAACGATCACGGCTCCGACACCGCATATCCCGTATTTGGCAAACTGTGCGAGTGCAGGGGCATCTCTGGAATGAAGGAGTTGCGCCGTTTTTCCCAATCCGTCGCGCTTTAAGCCCTCAATAATCGTGCGCAAATCACCAACAATTGTATTTAAGATATTCATGTATGGCGGAAACGGACGGTTCGGGATGACAAGGGTAAGCTATAATTTATAATTTTGATAAATTACATGAATTTTTAAAATTACGCGATAACTTTTACAAAGATTTGCAAAATAGTCAGCGGAGAAGTAGAATCAGGGTTGAGAATTTTGTAAATACTGAATATTATTTATCGTTAAAAGTAACTGGGAATGAGATTCTTTTTTGTAGCTATCCTTTTTTTCGGCGCCGTCGGCTTGTTCGCCGGTCTGGCAAGGTATAGTCACAAGGAAGGAGTTGAGCAGGAGCTGAAAGACAAATCGCTGGCGGTTCTCCAGGAGGCTGGCTTTAAAGACGTCACAGTTTCCTTTGATCATATGGTTGCTGATTTGGCCGGGTTTGTCGACAGCGAGGAAGAAAGGACCAAGGTGCTGCCCTTGCTCGAGAAATCGGTGCCCGGTGCCTATTTCCCGGAAAAGGATAATTTTCAGGTGCAAATCAGGCCGACCCTTGCCCCCTGGGTTCATATGACAAAGCCGAACAATTCCCTGACGGCAAAGCTTGAAGGCAGTATTTCTTCGAAAGAGGAGGCTGCAAAACGTCTTCTGGGTGCCCGTCTTCATTCTGTGAGTGGTGGCAATGCGATCGCTAACGAAATTGAACTGGATGCCCGGCGATTACCTCTAGAGCCTGTCGCCGAGTTCGCGTCACTCGCCGCCGGATTGATTTCGTCTTCACAAGCCTCGGAATTAATTTTGAAAGATGGCGTTTTGACAATACGGGCCGAGGTGGACAATGCTGGAATCAAGTTTGGTCTCATGGAGATCGCGAAGTCAATCGCCGGGGCTTCTGTTGTGGACGAAGTGTCCGTGAAGGCTACGCGCGTTTTTGCAAACCCCTCAGAAATGCATCTGAGAAAGTCCAGGTTCGGCGTAGTCATCGAAGGGAAGGTTCCGGACGATCGAGTAAAAGAGAAGATCAAGGAGGCGTTCACCAGCCAACCTGGATTGGTTCGTTTAAACGGAGATCTGGAAGTGGATCCAGATCTTGAAGCTCCCTACTGGTTAAACAATGCGCTGACTTTAATTCCTCTTTTCATCGATGAAATGGAGGGCGGGGCCGAAGTTCACTATGCTGGCGACCGGGTTTTGGTTAAAGGGCAGGTGAGCACCGAGGCACAGCAGGGGGCGATTGTCGGTGTTTTGGGGAAACTGGCTAAGTCTGAGACATCTGTGGACGTGATTGCTGAAGTCACTCTGACGACTGAGATGACGAAAGAGCAGGTTCAACCGGAAATTGCGGCGGAATTTAAAGGCGGCAAGCTGACTCTGAAGGGGATATTGCCATCTGAAGAAGTGGTGGCATCACTCGTTTCCGAGATCAGTTCCAATCATCCAGATGTCGAGATTGAAAACCAGATTCAAATTGTGGCTCTTACAATTCAAGAAGAGTGGTTGGAGAAGTTGGGAGGATTTCTATCCGAAGTGATGGAACGAACCAATTTTGGTGAAACCTCGATCAGAAACGGGAAAGTGGAACTTGCCGGTGAAGCCCTCACCGTTGAGCAAACGCGCTTTCTTCACAATCTCGCTGTGAACACAGTTCCCACGACATTCACGATTCTGAACACCCTGAAGTTTGAAGAGATTTATGTCCCTGTTCCCAGTTTGGAACCGGAAGCCGAAGTTGCTCTCCTTAAAGAATTAGAGAAATTGCCGGTGTATTTTAAATCTGGCAGTGATGCAGTGGGGAATGATGAGATGGACAAGCTGAAAACTGCTGCCGACCTTATTAAAAAAACGGGAGTTGCGTTTCCATTCGAAGTTGGCGGCTTGTCCGACACACTGGGAAACCCGGAAAAGAATCGCCTCCTCAGTATTAAGCGCGCAAGTTCTGTCCGGGCCGCCCTCGTTTCACTTGGGATCGCTGAAGATCGCATTTCGGCTGTCAGTTTTGGAGTGGACCAGGTAAATACCTCGTCCAAATCCCGATGGAAAGCTCGTCGTGTCGAGATTACGATCGCCAAGAGTGAAAACGCCAAAAAAGAAGATGGCGCAGAATAGGAATTGTTTATAAATTTATAACATCAAGATGCAGATCCTTTTCGCCGCTACCGATGCCTCTGGCTTATTCCTGAAAGACTGGGCAATGACCTATCTTGGGGGAGGTCTAGTCGTGGTGATTTTAGGAAGTATTACAGGATGGATGATTTGGCGAAGCAATCGGCGGGCCCTGGAATCCATCGAAGAAGAGAGTCGTATTGCGCGGGCGAAGTACGAACAAATAAATGAAGAGCTCTCCCGTTTAAAGGCAGAGGTCTCCGAGACACAAACTTAGTTTTTACCCATCAGGTAGAAAAATTTACACAAACGAAACAGCATTATGGAAAAGGCACTGAACTTTTTGCTTCAAAACTGGCTCATGGTCGGTCTCGAGGTTCTGATCTTCTTTGGCATTGGCTTACTTTTTGCCAAGCTCATCTGGGGTCGATACAACCAGAGATTGTACACCGCAATCGAAGAGAACATGAATCTGGCCAGCCAATGGCAGGCTCTGGGTGGGTCGCAGCGGGATCTTTTTAAAAAACTCCGGAATCGTTGGCAGGAAGATCGGGATGGTTTTGATTCACAGCTGGAAAAGTTCGTTGTCCAACTGGCGTCCCGTGATAAAAAGATCAAGGCGCTCGAAGAAGGGCAAAACAAAAACACCGATTCAGAGTCGCTTCGTTCTAAAGCTGCCGAAAATAGGGTAACAGAACTGGAGGACCTCCTCGAAAAACGTGATGAAGAGATTTCAGGCTTGAATCACTCCCTGGATCTCCGTGCAGAAACAGATGAAGTGCGTTTGCTGCGTTCGAGAGTGACCGATCTTGAACAGGATCTTGTCGATGCTCATGACAAACTTCATGAACTTCGCAGCGGCAAGGGATCTGATTCTGTTATTGCAGAGCCGGAGTCAGTTCGGGTTCGTGAACTGGAATCAACAGTTACTGACTTGAAGTCGAAATTGGAAAGCGCCACAGACGGAGGCGGAAGCTACAGGGAAAGTGTCCAGCTTGCCGCTCTTCTGAAGCAGCGTGGCCGCGAACTGAAAAACCTTCAATCCAGCGATTCCAAAGTCAGCAGGGAAATTGTCCCAGCGGTACATTCAACTACTGAAGCGGAACCAAAAGTGGATGAGCTCACTGAGAAAGTGACGGCACTTCAAGATGAGCTTGATAGTCAGGTGGATGATCATTCCGAAGCTCTCCAGGGACTTTATCAGCAAATTTCTGATCTGGAGTTGGAGCTCCAGAATCGGGAGGACGAGATCGCAACGCTTGGAAAATCCGATACCATCGGAAACCTGCTGGCTCAGAGTGGAGCCGTGGACGACGCCCCGAAAGAAAGCGAAACGACCATTGTTCCGCTAATGGCTGCAATGTCACCGCCATCCGAAGGTTTTGGGGATGGAGACAGTGATGAACTGCTCGCTGAAAAAGATCGTGTCATCGAACGCCTTAAGGCTGAGCTCAAAGACGCTCTCGATGAGATGACCGATGTTCGTGAAGGTTATAATCAAACCTTTGGCGGCGTCGAAGTTCTGGAAGCGCGACTGGCAGAAGAAGAGGGCGCAAAATCCGCTCTGGAAAGCAATGCTATTGCCCCGGAAGAATTAGAAGAGGCGAATTCAGAGATCGGAAGACTCACCGAAGAAGTGGAAAGCACCGCGAACGAATTGAGCCAGTTCCGCAGAAGAGAAGCGGAGCAGAAATCGGAACTCACAGATTTGGGGAATCAAATCGAAGAGCTTGAGGCTATTGTGGACGACCGAAATGCAGAAGTGAGTGACGCTGTTAAGGAACTGGAATCCCAGAGGGAACTGATCCGCAATCTTCGGGTGAAAGTCGCTGAGCAAGAGGGAGACCTCGAAGGGATGACTGAAGGGCATTCGAGCATGAGCAGCGAGCTTTTGGAAAAAGCTTCTATTGCCGAGATGCTCACCGGGCGCATCGCGGAAGTCGAACTCGCTCTCTCCAATCGATACGGCGAGATGAATCGCATCAGCACCCAACTGGAGATCGCTACTGGCACTCTAAATCGCTCCTCGAGCCATTCTCAGGAAGTATCCAAAGAGTTGGATGATCTGAAGTGGGACAACGGCATCATGAGCAAACAGATCGCTGATCTGGAGACGGAACTCACGGAATCGAAGGATGAGGTCAAGAAGATGACGGCAGATATGGAGGAGATGTCTTCTGATGTCGAAGGACGCCGCCAGAAAATGCTGGTGCTCGAAGACCGTTACAATCTCATGAAAACAGAGGCTACAGAAAAATCTGAAGCACTTGAGCTTGCCAAGAGTGAGCTGGAAGCTGCCCGTGAACAATTGGAAACGATTGAAACGGGTTCGGAGGATCTTACCACGAAGGTCCAGGAACTGGAGCAAATGAATCTAACAATGGCCAGGGATCTCGATCTGCTTCGGGGTGAAGCTTTAAGCTCTGAAGAGACTCAGTCCATGCAGGAACAGTCCATTGCGACCTTGAAAATGGAAGTCGAAACCGCTGAAACTGAGAATGATGAGTTGAAGTCGCAGCTTGCGGCAGCCCAGCACTCTCAGGAGACGCTAGAGACCAACAGCACCCATCTTGCTGAAGTCCTGGATGTTAAAACCCAACAGCTTGGTGATTTTTCTGATCGGATTAATCGACTGATCCATGGCGATTTTCAATCATTCGGGGGTAATGACAGTGATGATGGAGGGTCTCAGCCAAGTATGTCAGATTTCTTCGCTTCTGAAGACGATCAAATCAACGCTCTTGGAGATTCAATAGCCCTACTGGAAGCCCGGGCCGTTGATGCGGAACAGAATTTTGGCTCCTGTGAGAATGAACTGGTTGTCCTGCGTGAGGAGATTATCGAGATCAAGCAGGCGCATCAGATAGAGCTTTTATCGCAAACGGAAAGTATCGAATTGTTGCAGGATGAGATTGCTGCTACTGCGGAACCGTTAGAGGCCGCGGAAGCGAAGCTTCAGTCTGCCCAAGGTGAAAAGGACACTGCTATTGAAGATCTGAACCGAGCTCTTGAAGAACTGCAGTCAGCTCAACAGGAATTGGAGAGTGGCCGTGCCGCTCACCATCAGCATGAGCACCAAGAAGAATCCGCTTCTCATCTGAAGGAGTTGGTCGAGACATTGCGGAATGATCTTTCGTTCAAGCAAATGGCTATTCGCGAGCTGGAAGACCAGCTGACCTACGAAAGGCAGCGGGAAAACTTCCAGGAATCTGAAGCATCGGTCGAAGGAGAAGAATCTCCTCACAGTATCAACCGGGTGAAATCAGCAATTGCTCCTCACTTTGAAGATTCAGGAAATGGAAGTCTCCGCGTCTTCTTTGACGACACCAAGGTCAACCTGAACGGCGAAGCCCTAATCGAAATCGATCGCGCAGCAAGAGAAGTTCGCAGCGCAGGTGGTCGCATCAAAATCTCGGTGCTGGGTTATTCCGGTGCCGAAGGGAGTGAAGCAATGAACGAATCTCTCAGTGCGAGACGCGCCGAGGCAGTCAGGGAACGGCTCATGGAAAATGGAGTCTCTCATTCCCTCATCAGCGTTCAAAGCGGAGGGGAAGACGAATCGTTCGGCCAATCCGAAGATTCATGGAGAGCTAGGCGAGTGGAAGTGAACCTGATCGCGGAAGCGGTTGCTGAAACCGTGAACTGAATTTGTATAGAATCCGGTCAAGACCGCTTGTGTAATGACACTTCCTGAAATTCTGACCTCCCCGGAGGGAAATGGAATCCTCTATTTCATCGCTTGCGCCCTCCTGTTCGTTCTGGTCGGGCTGGGCTGGGGGTATCTAATCTGGAAAAAGAATGTCATGCAGGTTGTCGATCTGGAAGCCGACAACAATCTGTCTGACCGGGCCCTGGAACGATTAACTGACGAGTTGAAAGAAGAAGAGGGGATCCTGGAACGCTCTTCCGGTCGAAACGCGTAGGGACCGCCACTGAGGCGAAGCCACGAAAGACTTCATTCTTTGGAGACGGAAATGGCTGCAGGACTCAATGAAAACGCCCGATCTTTCGATCGGGCGCTTTGCTTCTGGAAATAAAGTCTTTACGACGGATCAATCAGCCGAGCTTCCAGTCTCCGCGATAGGGCAAAGCCATCAATGCTTCCTGTGCAGCGTCATCGCCGACAACTTTCTCTGCTTTGGGATCCCATTTGATCTTACGGCCGAGTCCGTGTGATACATAAGCAATGTGTCCAGGGGTAATGGAGCGGTGTCCAATTTCAGCCGGGGCAATGGTTTCCTCACGTGACTTGATGCATTCAACAAAGTTGCGTTGATGTCCCGGAGACTTATAAGGCTTCCAGTCACCGGCAACGAAATCGTCTTTGAGCCAATCCTCATTGGAGGCTGTCAGCTTTCCGCGGGTAACGTGGATCCAGCCGTTCTCGCCGATCCACTTCGATCCCATCGGGTTCCGTGAGGAAATCACAACTTCAATGTCATTGGCATATTTCGAGTGAACATCGTAGTCGACCGGAGAGTCATAGACTTCAGTTTCCGGGAAAGTCCAGTTTTTTGCCTCGACCGAGATAGGTCCACCTTTTTCCTCACCAATTCCCCAGTGAGCAATATCGTTGTGGTGACCGATCCAGTCCATCAGCTGACCGCCACCAAAATTCAGGTGCCAGCGCCAGCTCCAGTGAACGCGGCAATCCATGTAGGGAATCATTTTGCTGGGTCCGCAGTAGAAGTCGTAGTCAAGGTTTGAAGGTGGATCCTTAATCGTTGAATCTCCTTCCGGGCTGTTGTGCCCTTTAGGAAGGCCCACTTCAACTTTGGAAACTTTTCCAATCAAACCATTGCGGACCAGAGCGACAGCTTTCTGGAATTCCTTTGTTGATCGTTGCTGTGATCCAACCTGAAAGATCGCATTTTTCTCAGCAACCGCACGGTGCAGCGCGTGCCCCTCGCCGTAGAGGTGAGTCACCGGCTTTTCACAATAAACGTCTTTACCGCTCTTAATCGCCGCCATTGCGATGATTCCGTGCCAATGATCGGGAGTTGCCACCTGAATGGCGTCGATATCATCACGTGCTACCAATTCACGGAAGTCATGATAGGTGTCACATCCTTTCCACTCGCCTTTTTCGAGACGGTCGGAGTGTTTCTTTTCCATCGCAGCTTTTCCCGCTTCTACACCGTAGTCGCGAGAAGATTTACCATTGCTGACACGAACGTGATGTTTGGCGACGTCGCAGACAGCCATCCCCTGGACATCGTCATATTTGAGGAAAGACTCCATAACGCCAATCCCGCGATTACCAAGACCAACAAAGGCCATGGTAATCCGATTGCTCGGTGCATTTTTACCCAGCACGGATGCCGGAATGATCGTCGGTGCAGCAATCGCTGCAGCGGCCTGACCGATGAATTTTCTTCGTGAGGTTTGTTTATTCATAGTTGAAAAGAATTGGCTGATGAAAGGGCTGTAAAATAATGAGGGAGTTCCGGAAAACCTTACGATTCTATTTTCCAGGAGGGACGACTATTTGTCATTCAGACATCACAAAGCTGCGCAGAATGGCGCAGAGAAGCTACCGGGTCGTCCCAGTTCGGGATGAATTCCTGAGCCACGAATCCTTTGTAACCAGTGGCTACAATCTCTTTCATAATCGGTGGATAATTGATCTCCTGGGTATCATCGAGTTCACCGCGTCCGGGATTTCCTGCTGTATGATAATGTCCGATAAGGTCTTTATACTGACGGATCCGGCGAATGACGTCACCATTCATCACGGAAACGTGATAGATGTCGAAAAGCAGTTTAAAGCTATCGGAACCAACCTGATTGATCAGGTCCACGCAAAAATCGACATCATCACCGAAATAGCCCGGATGCCCTTTCATGGGATGGGAGTCGTCGCGTGAATTTAAGTGCTCCAAAACCAGAGTGATCCCGGCTTTTTCGGCTTTCGGTAGAACTTCCTTCCAGGTGTCGATGCAGTTTTGGGCTGCCTTTTCATCGTCCATCCCGTCGAATCGCATTCCGGTGAATGTGATGACGCTTGGGCACTTCACACTGACCGCAAGATCGATCGAGTCGTTCAGCTTCTTGATGACTTCGGCCTTATTCTCCGGATTGCAGGGACCGGTGGCGAAGCCGTGGGAGCTGACCAGGGAAATATCGAGCCCGAGCTTTCTAACTTCGGGATAGGAATCCGGGGAAATTCCTTCCATCGCTACAAGACCAATCGCTTTGCAGTGCTTGGCGAGTTCAAGAGCGTTGAAATGCTTCTTGAAACACCACCCCATGATGGACTGACGGATGCGTCCATTCTTCACGACAAAGTTTGGATCTGCTAATGCCCGCGGCATCTGGGCAAGAGCATTGGCCCCACCGAGACCGAGTCCGGTCGTGAGAAGCGCGGCTTTAGATAGAAAGTCTCTGCGATTTTGCATGCGGGAAAGGTAGCAGGGATGAAAAATGTATGACAAGCGAATTCTCTGCTACTTCATGCCATCGGATACGTGGAAACGGCTTGATCAGAATTGTCACTACGTTAGTGTGGATACCATTCGTGAAGACTATTCGATATTCCCTGTTTGCCGTAACTTGCCTTTTCACGGCCCTTATTTTTTGGAAAGGCCTGCCATCAGGTTCTGATACAAGCGCAAACGACAAGGAAAAGCTTCAGTCGAATGTCTCGAAAGTGAAACATTCCGGTGCTGAGCCGGATCGGCAGATTGGCAAAGGATATTCAATTTCCGGAAAGGAGTATTCGAAGAGTCAAAAAGCGGCTTTTGAACAGTTTGCCCGTATAATCACTAAGTCGACCACAAAACGGTCGGAGGGATCTGACTATTTCTTCCATGCGAAGGAGCATCCGTCCGGTGGTGGCGAAGTGCTAAGTTGTGAAAATAAGCGGCAAAATCTACTCTTTGAATTTCCAGAGGATGGGACAGTAGTCGTTGAAGGCCCGGAGAGATCCGGTGACTGGTCGTGGTCGATCACCCCTCAAATACAAGGGAAGCCCGATGCTTTTGACCTTGCTGAATCAATGGTATCCCGGAGAAGGGAAAAGGGAATAATCGAGTGGTATCAAAATACAGCGGACGGATTGGAGCAAGGGTTTGAAATCGCTGATCCCGCTTCGATCGGTAGCACTTTGAGCGGGAAGCAATTGGAATTGGAAATTGTCTCAGACTTGAAAGCAGAACTGCTCGAGGGTGATAGGGGAGAACGCTTTATTGAGTTCTCTGACGCCAACGAAACGGCCCAATTGTACTATCACGGTCTGGTTGTGTTTGATTCCGCTGGATCGGTTTTGGACTCGGAGCTGCGCTTGGTCGAGAGTCGGGATGGGAAGCATACAATTGCCCTCGCTTTTGAAGATTCGGGCGCTTCCTATCCGATCACGATTGATCCGTTTATCAGCAGCTCTCTGCAAGCGTTTCGCGGTGAATCAGGATCGTTCCCTGAAGGGTTCACCGAATTCAACGGTGAGTTTTATTTCAGCGCTGAGTATGGAAATGAAGGGGCAGAATTGTGGAAAAGTGATGGAACCAGTGAGGGCACCGTGCTGGTGAAGGATATTTATCCCGGAGTTGGTTCCTCATCCCCCTCCTCGTTTGCGGTCTTCAATAATGCACTGTTTTTTGTAGCCACCAATGAATTGCATGGAAAAGAGATTTGGAAAACGGATGGGTCGGAAAGTGGAACTGTTCTTTTGAAGGACATCTATCCTGGAGTCAATTTAACATCAGGGCCATACAATCTTTCTGAAGCCGGGGGGCATCTGTTCTTCGTGGGAGTAGATGATGTTAATGGAGCAGAGCTTTGGGTGAGTGATGGAAGCTCAGACGGCACATTCCTCTTGAAAGATATTTATCCCGGGACTCAAGATTCAAGACCACGGATTCCCATCGTCCTAGGAGATGCTCTTCTGTTCACTGCGAGGAGGAGCAGTTCCCAATACGATTTGTGGAAAACCGACGGCACTGTTGAAGGGACGGTAAATATTCGGGAGTTCCCCGGAAAGATTGAGCGCATCACTCCTCAATCGAGTGCAATTCTCAATAACGAGCTTTTTTTCACGGTTTATAAATCGGGGATATCCAGCCTGTGGAAGAGTGACGGAACGAGCGTCGGGACGGAACTCGTTACGGACAGTTTAAGACCGGGTAACTGGCAATCCTCACAAGAATTTCAACTGATTACCTATGGCAATCACCTGTACTTTTCTGCCATCACCAGCGAAAACGGGAACGAATTGTGGAGGACCAATGGTAGCTCGGTTGGAACGAGCCTTGTAATAGACCTGGTCCCGGGAAGTGGCAGTTCAGAGCCCATAGGATTTATTGAGCAGGCAAATCGAATTTTCTTCACTGCCTCCAATCAATCCAACGGAAGACAACTGTGGTCAAGCAACGGGACTGCTATAGGAACAAATAGAATGACTACGAGTGGTGGTTCTTTTTCACGTTTTGCTCTAGATACTTTCGCTTATGGCTGGAATGACCTGGTATTCTTTGGGAAATATGATTACTCCACGACGGGAACTGAACTTTGGGTGTCAGACGGGTTATCGAATGAATCAGGTCCGGTTCTGGATATTAATCCGGGAGCAGACAGTTCAAATCCCGCTGATTTTCTTGGTATAGGAGAGATTGCATTCTTTTCAGCTAAAGATGGGATCCATGGACGCGAACTTTGGAGAAGTGACGGAACTGCAGATGGGACAGCGATCGTAAAGGACATCAATCCAGGTTCAGAAAGTTCATCTGCAGCAAACTTCTTTGAGTATCAAGACAAGCTCGTCTTTTCCGCCAATGATGGAAGCTCGGGAAACGAACTTTGGATCAGTGATGGAACCGAAGAAGGAACGCACATTCTAAAGGACCTGAACTCCACGGAGAGTCAGGAGCTTGTGGAGTTTAACGGTTTTTACTACTTTACAGCAGCCGGAGATAAGTTGGGAAGAGAATTGTGGAAGACCGACGGCACGGTGAGCGGGACATCGATCGTAAAAGATATTAGATCAGGGGAAGGCTCCTCTTATCCTTCCGAGCTCACGGTGGCCAACAACCGGTTGTTTTTTACGGCCAACAACGGAACGAGTGGTGTTGAACTTTGGCAAAGTGATGGCAGCGGTCCCGGAACTTATCAGGTCGCTGATTTGACTCCCGGGGATGCCTCAACCACCCCGATGCATCTCACGGCTTTCGGGAATGGTATTGCTTTTGCCACTGATGAAACAAGTTCCGGAGGAAACCAGCTTTGGATTTCAGACGGAACAGAGGTTGGAACCGTTGTGGTGAAAGATTTCAGTGGGCTCGGTTCCCCGCGCGAACTAGTTAAAAATGGAGGGATACTATACTTTGTTGCGCATGATGGCCCTGGAGATGAGATCTGGAAGAGCGATGGAACCTTTGACGGCACAAGCTTGGTAATAGACCGGAACGCAGACAATCTTCCGATAGACCCGGCGCGATTAACTGTTTCCGGCGGGAACCTTTTTTTTAATGCCAAATCAATTTCACCTTTTACAGGTGAGGAGCTGTGGATAAGCGATGGAACCTCCGAAGGAACAGTTCTCTTGAAGGATACTTACCCCGGATCCTATGCCGGAAACCCGGATCAATTAACGGATGTCAACGGCCTCCTGTTTTTCACTTTAAATTTCGAACAAATGCTCTGGCTGTCCGATGGGACTAATGAAGGAACGGTAAGAGTGAATCTACCGGTTTCCGGAGGTCTGCGTCGCTTTGGCAGTCTTCTCAACAATGACGGCATCCTGTATTTCAGTGTAATCGATACGCTAGAAGGGGAAAGCATTTGGAGGTCGGATGGGACAGACATTGGAACTTTCAAGCTGGAGAATCTTAGCCCCTCGACTGAAAACTCTACAATTTCACAATTCCGCATCATAAACGAACTACTGTTTTTTCAGGCGGATGACGGTGAAAGTGGCTCTGAACTATGGATGAGTGACGGGACCAGCGATGGGACCGTCCTTCTCGACGACTTCGTCCCCGGCTCACCCGGGTCGTATGCGATTGGCGGCGGGCAGTCGGATGATGGTCTATTTTACTTTACGTCCGAGGGACCAGGAGGTCCCTGGACCTTGCGAACCGGCGTAAACTACTCAAGCAACGATCCTTTTCTCTACCAACCTGATTTACTTGCCGGCCGATCACCGATAGGATTGATTGGAGGTAACGTCTATTCAGATAATCCCTTTAACTCTCCTCAGACAGTTCACGCGAAGGGAACGACGCGCCGGAAGAAAAATTATAGAGCTTATTTTCAAATCGAAAATGATGGAATCGTGGAAGATAGTTTAGGGCTAATATCCGCCATCACACGGATTCGACCATTTCGCTACAGCCTGTTACGACTCGGTGAGGAAGGATATGAAAACATTTCCGCTGCAGCGAGTGTCGGGACATTTGAAATCGCAGTAGCACCGGGAGATGCATCAAAAATTATTTGCACGATTAGCAGCCCGGGTAAAAGGAAACTGCAGAAACTGCGAGGTAGAGATCGCAAAAAGCGAATCTATTTCATTGTCCAGTCAAGAATTGCTGACAGTAAATCTGATCGAGGATCGTTTTTTCTTAAGGTAAAGAAAAAGGGAAGACGGTAATACGTTCGCGATGTTACGCCAGTATATCCCCGCAACTTTGTCTGAAAGAATCCTGGCGGTTCTGATCCTCTTGACTGTCGTCGCTCTGATCGACTGGCTTGTGAAGAGGGAGAAGGCAACGCGCTGGAGGGAGTATTCTTTTCTCGTTCTCGGTGGATTGGTTGGAGCCGTTTTCGGAGTGCTCATCGACCAGATGACCTATCGTATTTCGCCGGACTACTTTCTGTATGCCAAGAATCTGTCGGTACACGATTTTGACTGGAACGTAATCAAACTGGGCGCTCAGGCGGGAATGACTGCTGGAGTGATCACAGTTGGGGTCCTCATGATCGGGAATACCGTCTTTCGAAAAGAACCTGTTCTTCCTTTGAGGGGATTGATCCGCTACGTGGGAATCTCCATGATCGCTTCTCTTGGGGCGGCTCTCATGCTGGGACTGGTTTTTGCCTTTGCGCTTCCCGACAGCGTAGTGGGCTCTTACAATGAAGTGATAACACCGGACAAGATGTTGCGGTTCAAAGCGGTCGTTGGGGCACACTACGGCCTCTATCTGGGTGGAATTGTCGCAACGGCGATCTGTATTGTATTGTTCCGAAGAGGAGCGCCAAAATCTTAAGCTCGGATTTACGTCATTGGATTTTGTTTAGGAATTCGAATTCCGGGCTTAGGATTTCATGATTCATGAACTATTTCGATATTCAGGTAAACGGCTACGTCGGCGCAGATTTCTGCTCTTCCGATCTCACGATTGAAGAAATGCACAAAGCCTGCGAGGCAATGAAGGACGATGGTCTTGGAGGTATTCTTGCCACGATGATCACTGACCACGTGGATTCGCTTGCCCACAAACTCCGTCGGATGGTGGACTTCCGGGAGCAGGATCCGCTGATTGCAGAGATCATTCAGGGTTTCCATGTAGAGGGCCCCTTTCTCAATGCCTCTCCGGGATACATCGGCGCCCATCCTCCCGAGTGTGTGTGTCCGGCGACTCCGGAAGCTGCTCAGGTAATTGTGGAAGCAGGGCAGGGGCTTGTAAAATTGATGACGCTCGCACCAGAGAATGATCAGAACCACGCCACGACCCGATTCCTCGCAGATCAGGGGATCACCGTTTCCGCAGGTCATTGCGATCCGGATCTGGATACCTTGAAAGCAGCGATTGATGCGGGCCTCAGCATGATTACCCATCTGGGAAATGGTTGTCCGGTAGAATTACCGCGGCACGATAATTTCATTCAGCGGGCACTCTCTCTCGCTGATCATCTTTGGTTCGGGTTCATTCCGGACGGAGCCCATGTAGAATTCTTCGCCCTGAAAAACTATCTGAAAATCTGCGGCGTGGAGCGCGCAATCATGACCACCGACGCCATAGTTGCTGCGGGTCTTGGACCGGGAACTTACCAACTCGGGAGCGCTCCGGTTGAAATTGACGAATCAGGGGTCGCCCGCCGTCCCGGATCTCCTAATCTCGCAGGTTCAACCATCCGTGCTCATCAGGTGGTGAGAAATCTCAAAGAGGAACTTGGCCTTTCAGATGAAGACGTCCAACGCGTTTTCGATGAAAACCCACGGAGATCGGTCGGGCTCATTTAATCGGCCATACCCCAATCCGGAATTTCGCGAGACTCTGTTCAATCAAGCTGCGCCAGCAGATCAAAATCATCAAAGGCGTAGGCTGCCAGAGATTGATCTATCTGCTGAGTCGTTCTTCCACCCACCAATACAGAGTCAACACCCTCTGTATGCATGGCCCAGGCAAGAGCCAGTTTTGTCTGGGGAATTCCCGATTTCTGAGCCAGGCTTTCAAGTCGGCCAAGCCTCTCCCAGCACTCATCGTGGAAATAGACATCCTGATGACCGGGAACAATGTCAAAGCGGGATCCGACTTCGACGCGTCGCTTGTGTTTTCCGGTCAGGAATCCGGCACCTAAGGGGCTGTAGGTGACGACGGCAATTTCTTCACGGGCACAGAAACTCCGATACTCCGCATCCACATCACGCACCGCGTAGTTGAAATTGTTCTGCAGTGCGCTGAACCGGGCGAGTCCGTTCTCCTTTTGAAAAGATAAGGCTGCCCCCAATTGTTCCTGATTGAAGTTGCTGACCCCGAGGGCCCGAACGCTACCGCTATCAACCAGAATACTGAGCGCTTCCAATGTACCGGGGGCCAGGGCACTGTTATCCCAATTGTGAAGGTATAGAAGATCAATTGCAGGCAAACCCAGGTTTTCCAGGCTTTGCTGAACCACCTCATTGATCCGGCTGGAATCATAAGGAGGAAGCAATTTGGTGGCGACAGTCAAATTCCTTTCATCCGGTTTTCGAGAAGCGATCCACCTGCCGATAAACTGCTCTGAAGAACCTCCGCCATAAGCTGAAGCGGTGTCAAAAAAACAAATGCTGTGCTCAAAAGCATGATCAAGAACCTGATGAGATTCCGCTTCCCCAATCTCGCGACCGAAAGTCACACAGCCCAAACCAACTTTGCTGATAGGGAGTCCGGATGGGCTGAATTTTGAGGTTTTCACGGTCGGCTCATATTATCGCTGAAGATTGGAGAAAAAAGAGTCCAGATATCCGCTATTCTCGACTCCGGTTAATCTGAAATCCACATTCGGATTCGGTCACCTGTTTCTTACGAGGGCGAGTTCTTTCGAGGCTGAAAGCGGGGAAAGATCCGACCTGTCTCTTTCATATACCTGTCTCTTATACACATCTGACGCTGCCGAC